>NZ_JBFTRT010001163.1:0-353 GCF_056399685.1 Pedobacter sp. 01N416 | reverse complement strand
ATACACAACCTAAACGCACTTATTAACAATTCTTTTTTAAATTCGTAAAACATTAAATATAAAATTATGTCTACACCGTATATTCCTTGTTTAGATTTAGGCTCTTACATCAATGGCTCTGCAGAAGACCGTAAAAAGTTTTCTGATGAATTGGGCAGGGCTTTTAACGATTCGGGTTTTGTTACCATTACCAACCATGGTTTAAGCCAGGAATTAATTGACAAGCTTTATGAAAACATTAAAGCTGCTTTTTCGCTTCCCGTTGAAACCAAAAGGAAATACGAGAAACCAGAATTGGCTGGTCAACGTGGTTAYACCAGTGCAGGCAAAGAAACAGCTAAAGGGGCTAAAAC
>NZ_JBFTRT010001162.1:0-354 GCF_056399685.1 Pedobacter sp. 01N416 | reverse complement strand
ATACTGGTTGCTGCATTTACATTTTTTCTTGTAAACTTAGCCTCGGCGCAGGTTAAGGATACGGTATTAAAACCTGTTGATACTTCGAAAATTAAATTGTCTAAATCGTTAGATACTGCGGCTAAAAAACCGATGACCAGAAAGGATTCGATGAAAGCCAAGTATGTTAACCCGGGTAAGGTTGCCGGTAGAAAAGCGGTTTTCAGATCGATGATTATACCAGGCTGGGGTCAATTGTACAATATGCAGCTGCTTAACGACGGTTATGGTACAAGAGCCGGAAAAAGCCAGTTTTTTCAAAAGCTGTATACTGGTGGTAAAATAGCAGCTATTTATGGTGGTATAACCGTACTT
>NZ_JBFTRT010001161.1:0-357 GCF_056399685.1 Pedobacter sp. 01N416 | reverse complement strand
CGTAGTTACAGTTCATTTCTTTTGCCCATTGCAACATCATACGCATATCGCCTTCTGAGCGTAAACGACCAGCTAAAAGCGGGTTTTCGTCATGTAGTGAGATTCCTCTTAAAAAAACAGATTTACCGTTTAACAAGATACTATCGCCATCAACCTGAATGGTTCTGAAACCAATTTTATCGTTGATATTTTCTTTATCGGTTTTAATATTTACCGCATATAATTTTGGTGTTTCTGGCGACCATAAACTTAAATTGTTCCAGATAAACTCATCTACAATTTTACCTTCGCTATCTGTTTTGTATTTCTTTTCGAGCTTCAGCTCTGGAATAGAAAGCATAATTTCCTGTCCAACGG
>NZ_JBFTRT010001160.1:0-357 GCF_056399685.1 Pedobacter sp. 01N416 | reverse complement strand
GTTGAGATTCCCATTTTAGAGAAAATTTTAAGTAAACCGCTATTTACCGCATAGATATAGTTTTTGGTAAGCTGCTCTGTTGATAAGCCCGATTCTTCTTTAAACTCATTAATGGTTTCTAAAGCCAGGTAAGGGTTAATCGCCGTAACACCAAAGCCCAGTAATGTGGCAAAATGATGTACTTCCCAGATATCACCAGCCTCGATCACAATACCTACAGCACCACGGTATCCCTTGCGGATTAAGTGATGGTGTACAGCAGAAACCGCCAATAAAGAAGGCATGGCAGCATGCTCAGAGTCAATAGCCCTATCAGTTAATACAATTACCTGGAAACCATCTTCAACTGCATCAACC
>NZ_JBFTRT010001159.1:0-362 GCF_056399685.1 Pedobacter sp. 01N416 | reverse complement strand
GCTTTGGCCTGTGTTGGCCGTACGGATGAAGCGATTAAAGAATTCGAAAATATTATTAAATATTGTAATCATCTTCTTTTGTTTAGTGAGGATGTTGATGCTAAGACGGGTAGTCAGTGGGGTAATTTCCCCCAAGCGTATAGTCACGTAGGTTTAATGAATGCAGCTTATCGTATTGCAATTAAACTGGATAGGCCAATATTTTTATAAGGGAGCAAGTGGATTGCAGATCCATATTTCGAGAAGGTTGTATCATAAATTGTGATTCCATATAGAATTTTGTCACGTTGTCCAAAGGACTCCTACGGAGAGCCTGTCGAAACGCTTTTTAAGAGATTAAAAAAGGTCCTTCGACAAGCTCA
>NZ_JBFTRT010001158.1:0-364 GCF_056399685.1 Pedobacter sp. 01N416 | reverse complement strand
CCTAATTCCCTCCATAAAAGATATTGATATTTGTTATAACTATTAATATCAAACCATTATGAACAACACAAAAAAAGTAGATGAGTTTATCGCTAAACTTGAACACCCGCTTAAAGCAGAACTCGAAGCAGTAAGATCTATTATTGTCAATGCAAACCCTAAAATAGAAGAAGACATAAAGTGGGGAGGCCCTAGTTTTTTTTACAAAGAAGACCTGGCCACTTTCAATCCAAGGATCAAAAACTATGTAGCCCTTATCTTTCACAAAGGAGCACTCATTAATGTAAAATCAGACTTTCTTGAAGAGGCAACCAAGGGAAAGGTTTATGCGAAATTTTGTTCTATGGATCAGGTAATAGCAAAC
>NZ_JBFTRT010001157.1:0-364 GCF_056399685.1 Pedobacter sp. 01N416 | reverse complement strand
GAATACCAGGTAATTTTGCAGCTTTATCATTACTAATGGTCCATGAACCGATTACATTGCCATTAGCCACTGTTTTCCATTGAACCAACACTTCATAATAGTGCCCATCATAAGTAGGCTGACGGTAACGGACACTATTTGCAGTATTGGCAACTGTTCCTTTTGCATAACCCAATTTCTGTAAGCCCTCACCTGCATGGCTGTTGTCGCCTTTTTCTATTAAATTATTGGCGTAATTATGTACAATCAAATTAGGTATAATCGTTGTAGATTTAAGGTTTTCGAAACTAAAATAGCCCTGCTGCTGGGCGGATCGTTGTAGATTTAAGGTTTTCGAAACTAAAATAGCCCTGCTGCTGGGCGG
>NZ_JBFTRT010001156.1:0-364 GCF_056399685.1 Pedobacter sp. 01N416 | reverse complement strand
CATTTCAATCAGGTCTAGGTGGCCAGGTACTTACGAAATCTCAATGGGCAAGCGCATGGAAGGATTTCGTAAGTATTAGGTGGGGAAAAGCGTAATAGAATTCCAGAAGCTTCTGACTTACGAAGTTTATTTTTTTGGAGCGCAGAAACAGTGCTCGTAGGCAGCTGTAGTCCTGCTTTCCATTATATTCCGGTGAATTTTCGATAAGGTTAAATAGTCGAAWACCGGAATGCCATTTCAATCAGGTCTAGGTGGCCAGGTACTTACGAAATCTCAATGGGCAAGCGCATGGAAGGATTTCGTAAGTATTAGGTGGTATTAGGTGGGGAAAAGCGTAATAGAATTCCAGAAGCTTCTGACTTAC
>NZ_JBFTRT010001155.1:0-365 GCF_056399685.1 Pedobacter sp. 01N416 | reverse complement strand
GCTGTAGGCCTTAAAAAAGTAAGGTATATCCGCATAAAATCTATTAATAATTGGCAGGGTAACTCATTTATGAGTGTATCAGAAGTTCAACTTTATGGAGACCCAAGATAGAGGCAATAACTTAACAGAATTTTAGAGATGAATAATCAAAAAATAAATATAAGAACCATAAAACTAGCTTTTATGATCCTGTTGGCTGGCGCTTACCTCGCCTGTACAAAGGCCGACGACTATAAAAAATTTACTGAAACGGGAGAGATCTCTTACACTGGGAAATTGGATTCAGTAAAAGTAATGTCGGGAAATAATAGGGTGTACATCCGTGGGTTGTTTCTTGCAGATCCAAAAGTGACGCAGTGTAAAAT
>NZ_JBFTRT010001154.1:0-365 GCF_056399685.1 Pedobacter sp. 01N416 | reverse complement strand
AAATTGGAGGGATCCATAAAATCCTATCTCAATCAAGGAGGCAAATTACTTTTGACGCTTGATGCCGTTAAATTACTTAATACATGGGGGATTGAAAAAAGCCCTATTGAAATCAGACACCGTAGCGCTGTTGATGAGGGGTTTGGGCGTAAATTAGGTTTTCATGGTTTCCGAAGTCACCCTGTATTTTCAGATATGCATGGTGGAGCTTATGTATGGCACCCCAAAAAAGATCTAAATATGAGGACGTTAGGTTTTTTTGAAAAGAACCTCCCAAATGCAAAGGGTTCAAAGATAATAGGTATTGATTGGGCTTACATTTCCTATGATGAGAAAAATAAATTACTATGGGAGATACCTTATGG
>NZ_JBFTRT010001153.1:0-366 GCF_056399685.1 Pedobacter sp. 01N416 | reverse complement strand
ACCCAAAGCCGCACCGATCCCATCAGGAGGGGTTCCGGTTAGGTGATATGCATCAGCGGCCATTCCACCACCAATAATTTCGGCATAAATGTGGGCACCACGTGCTAAAGCATGATCCAGATCTTCTAAAATCAATGCACCTGCACCTTCGCTCATTACAAAACCATCTCTGTCGGCATCAAAAGGTTTAGAAGCCCCTTGTGGATCCTCGTTATTTTTAGATAGAGCCTGAGCAGCATTAAAGCCACCTACAGATGACTTGGTCAACGCAGCTTCAGAACCACCGGCAATCATTACACTTGCTTTTCCTAAACGAATGGTATCGAAAGCATTGATAAAAACGAATGGTATCGAAAGCATTGATAA
>NZ_JBFTRT010001152.1:0-366 GCF_056399685.1 Pedobacter sp. 01N416 | reverse complement strand
ACCTTGAACGTTATGATCGATTTACAACGTTCGTTTACCAACTCTGTTTGCTTATCGAAACGGCATTGAACATCTGTATGATTGCATTTAGCATACTGGTGATATTTTTATTTTTTAATCGCCAAAAAATATTTACAAAATATTATATAGGATTGAAAATAGCCGCTATTATTGTTGCCATTCTAGATTTCGCATTTCTGTTTACAATGGGTAATCATATAGGCAATCAACTCTTTACCGCCTCAGATGCTACGACATTAATTAGAAAAATAATCATTTATTCGCTTTGGATAGCTTATTTTATTAAATCTACCCGCGTAAAAAGTACCTTTGTATTTGCGTATCCGGCTTCAGCATGGAGAACGG
>NZ_JBFTRT010001151.1:0-367 GCF_056399685.1 Pedobacter sp. 01N416 | reverse complement strand
AAGTCTTCCTTATCATATAAATCCCTTGTAATTTTATCATTTAATAGCAGGTTTAATGCAAATTTGAATTTCTTTTTATATGCATCATCCTTGTTAAGGATTGCCAAAATTTCTTCAGCGTTTCTTTTGTCAACAAAGAATGCCTTTCTTCCATCTTTAGATTTCTGTAATAAAATTGCTTCTCTCTGCATACAAACTTAAGCTATTGCTTAATTAAATTCAAATTTTTATGTAAATACTTACACAATAAATACTTCAATTTTACTGATAACATTACTGAAATCTAAAAATAGATTTATTTTTCAACTAAACACAGAAACTTTTTAACATGTACAACAGAAAAAATATTACCAATTAACTCATAGAG
>NZ_JBFTRT010001150.1:0-368 GCF_056399685.1 Pedobacter sp. 01N416 | reverse complement strand
CGCTAAAGGAATGGTACAGTATGTACAAGGATAATCGCAACCATCTTGTACTTTCAAAAAAGTACGTGTCCTATCACCAATAGAATAAGAGGCAATAAAATTATGGTTTACTTTCTCTATATTTTGCTGATGAATAAGGGTTTTTGGTTGCTTGGTTAAATCGGTAATATATTCTACTATCCTGAATTTTTCTGCAGCGCCCAAAACCATATCAACACCTTCTATTTCGGCAATTTCTTGTGGTTTTAACTGCGCATAGCAGCCTACAATGGTTACAAAAGCATTAGGAGAATATTTTAAAGCTTCTTTAACAACTTTACGGCATTTTTTATCGGCATGCTCTGTAACAGAGCAGGTGTTAATCACAT
>NZ_JBFTRT010001149.1:0-368 GCF_056399685.1 Pedobacter sp. 01N416 | reverse complement strand
ATCTCCAGGTTATCGGCAAAATTAAATTCCTTGTTTTTATACTTTAGCCATAGCCAGAAATTAATGGTATATTCTTTGTCTTTAAAATCTATATCGTGGATGCTCGTTACATAAATCCCTGTCTTTACCGTATCGGGTATATTTTTTTGAGCGAAAGAAACCGTATTTATGCAAAAAAGCTGAAAAATCAAGCCCAGTAAAAAGAGTATAGTAGTTTTCAACTGTGACTAATTTAAAATGTGAATGTTTGTTAAATATAGTGAATAAGGTTTTATATATAAGGGATATTTTAAGCTTAAAAAGCTTTCAGGCCTCGCTTTTTTTTAATACTTTCGCAACCCCATTTTAGTCGCCAAACACACCAGCAT
>NZ_JBFTRT010001148.1:0-369 GCF_056399685.1 Pedobacter sp. 01N416 | reverse complement strand
GTAGTGCACCGTAAGGTTTAGGTGGTGTTTGGGCGTAAATTGTCGTTGTTAAGAATAGAAAAAGAATTAATATGTGTTTCATCATCATTATAGCTTAGATCCACCTAAAGTACAAAAAAATACCAGCTGAAGGAAAAGAGTTAACCAATATTTAACCTCTTGAAAATGTAAACACGAAATTATTTTTACATCTTGATCGTTACATGGATTCACCAAACATTTAATTTCAGTTTACGTTAATTAACTATGAGCGCTTTTATCCAGAATCCTCCCGATGGAGGTACAATGTATACTGAAACGAATCTTAGCCAGCTTTTTCCTGAGCCATTTAATACTATCACAAGGTGCTTTTTTTTAGCTATTGCAGTG
>NZ_JBFTRT010001147.1:0-369 GCF_056399685.1 Pedobacter sp. 01N416 | reverse complement strand
GGGTAATATTTGAGTACGCTAAATCGAATGCAATGACTTTAAAAACGGATTTAAAAGCTGGGATGATCGTGTTCGATCATTTAGCATCATTCAATCCGGAAATGAAAGATACATTTGAATATCATGGATCAGATGGCACTTTTGATGGTTTTAAAATCATTGGCGGAAGACTAAAACTGCAGGAAGATATCACACTTAATAACGATCCGAATGCGAGCGACGAACTTTATGCCGACCCAAAGAAAAACGTAAAACCCATCAGAAAGTTTTAAATCTTAACAAACCTTAACAAATCATTTACCTAACACATCATTTAAAAATTTGTGAGTTTGGCATTCGCTGACTATATTGCGCCCTGCTTAACTGGCT
>NZ_JBFTRT010001146.1:0-370 GCF_056399685.1 Pedobacter sp. 01N416 | reverse complement strand
CTTCATAATCGATCCCAAATTTATCCATTTCGCCTGTAAATATGGCAATATTATAGGTTGTAGTATCAATCAATAACTGCTGGCGGAGGCCAAAACGGACATATTGGATCCGCGCTTTTGTTGCCGCAACCAGGATATTATACAAATTGCCCGGTGATATGATGCCGCCTGGAAAGGAGGCCAAAACGGACATATTGGATCCGCGCTTTTGTTGCCGCAACCAGGATATTATACAAATTGCCCGGTGTTTGTTTTCGTGCCCTGGTCTGCATAATTTTAGTTTGATACATGATTTAGCTATTTAAAAGTCCAAATTCTACTATTGCCTTTGGGAAGTTTTTGTTTTCGTGCCCTGGTCTGCATAATTTTA
>NZ_JBFTRT010001145.1:0-371 GCF_056399685.1 Pedobacter sp. 01N416 | reverse complement strand
TTATCAGATAGTTTTCTTAACGTATTTAAGTTCCGTAAAGCCAATTGGAAGCTTGGATTGCTTACTGCAAATAGCGTAACATTACTATCGGTTAATGTTTTTTTCAAACCCATCCTGTCAATCGCTACAATAAGCGAATCGAAAACACCTGGTTTGCTTTTCAAATAATCGTAAGTATTGCCGGCAAAGGTTACATTCTGATCTGGCGCATCGTAAAACCCTCCATTCTTCTTGCAGGCAGAATTAATTAGCGTTAGCAACGATAAGATATCGTAAGTATTGCCGGCAAAGGTTACATTCTGATCTGGCGCATCGTAAAACCCTCCATTCTTCTTGCAGGCAGAATTAATTAGCGTTAGCAACGATAAGAT
>NZ_JBFTRT010001144.1:0-372 GCF_056399685.1 Pedobacter sp. 01N416 | reverse complement strand
GAATATGTCATTGTTGGCTTTATGCTCTATAAAATTATTTTCATTGACAGGAACTTCGACTTAACCTCAGTTCAACAGCTACAGCGGATGATCTTAACAGAGTATGAAGAACTAATGGAAGATATTTATAGGCTACTTGCAAAACTAAGAAGGAGCAATGCCACTACCATGGGCAATGATAAAGTAAAAGAGATCATTATTGATGCCTTAAAAGAATTCAAAAAGATGGGCTGGGTGGTGATGGAGGAAGATTTTTTCGATGTTATGCCGGCTTTCGCCCGCTTGAACAAAGTCTATGGCGATTACATCAACAATTTAGAGGATCTTCTTAAAAATTAATAAATGAAAAAATACCCTAGATTATACAGTCTC
>NZ_JBFTRT010001143.1:0-373 GCF_056399685.1 Pedobacter sp. 01N416 | reverse complement strand
ACGTTACTCTGTCCCTTAAATCTTGAATATTTTCTTTGGTCATGGTAACAAATATAGCAATTATGAGATACTATTAAGGAGACGCTACCCAAAACCTTAACTATCTTCATTTCTTAATGGTGTACAAAATAATTTAGGTCCTTTTACCATTGAGAAATTAAGGACATTAAGTAGGATTGAGTTAAGACCAAATTACTTGCATTTTAACCATAGGCTTCTATAAATTAACTCATCCTGCAGCTTTGCTGTTAAAACTTGTTAAAATCATAAAATGAACCATCAACTAATTATTTAATTGATTAATTTTCGAAAATATTTATCAGATCGGCCGGAATTTAAATCATATGCTATTAATGGAGTAGCATAGTTCTTC
>NZ_JBFTRT010001142.1:0-376 GCF_056399685.1 Pedobacter sp. 01N416 | reverse complement strand
ATGTTTATCACCACAAAAAAAGATAAATCATTTTCTTGAAAAACCCCGGTTTAGATAGAAGATTAAAGACAAAGCCTGGCTCATAACAGGTTTATATTTGGTTAGAAAAAAGAGACAAGTCTGGATAGATTGTCTCTTTTCTTATTTAAGGGGTATTTGCACCTGATTTATCTTCAAATTGCTTACTTCAGGCTTCCATCTGGATATTTATAAAACTTTTCATCTAACACACTCATCTTCTGACTTATTTTTTCATCGTAAAGTTCTTCAACGTTATTTTGCCTCAGCTTTTCGACGAATTCAGTTTCCCTTATGTTTCTTGGGTTTATCAGAGAGATTGCTTCTTCCAAGATAGCTGCCGTATTTGTTTTACCTG
>NZ_JBFTRT010001141.1:0-376 GCF_056399685.1 Pedobacter sp. 01N416 | reverse complement strand
ATACTTGTTGGAAACCAAACAAGCATCAGTGTGGTCCTCAAAGAAAATAAATCGGAGTTAGGTGAGGTTGTAGTAGTGGGGTACGGAACACAAAAGAAAGGTAACCTGACCGGAGCAGTTTCTGTTGTTTCTATGGACAAAGTTCTTGGAGACCGGCCGGTTACAAATGTTGGATCTGCATTACAGGGTGCTGTACCGGGGCTTACCGTTTCGGGAAGTGCAAATCCGGGAGCAAGTAAAAGTATCAATATACGCGGTATAACTTCTATAAACGGCGGTAGCCCATTGATTTTAGTGGATAACGTCGTGACGACAAACCTGGACCTGATAAATCCTGCGGACATTGAGACCGTTTCTGTATTAAAAGATGCAGCTT
>NZ_JBFTRT010001140.1:0-381 GCF_056399685.1 Pedobacter sp. 01N416 | reverse complement strand
CTACTTATACTTTGTACTATCAAATCTTAAAACAAGAAAGAAATTTGTGATGACGTTAGTGGGGCTTACCGTATTTTTTTCTAGTTTTTTAGTTTTTATACTCGAGAACATTAATGATAAACTTGGAGGCGAAAACCTTTCAGGTCTCGCTCGTTATAGAGATTTCTATATTGGATGGGAGCTTATAAAGGAAAAACCACTAATGGGACATGGCTTATTTAACGAATCTTATCTCTTTACTAAACCATATGTTACTGCTATCGAAGTCAGACTTTTTGGGGCCAGAACTCTAGATATTATTGGCTCAATTTCTGGAGGATTTGTTAATGGGATAATGGATGTATTTGCTTGGTTTGGATTACCAGCTGGATTGCTTTTATT
>NZ_JBFTRT010001139.1:0-383 GCF_056399685.1 Pedobacter sp. 01N416 | reverse complement strand
ATGTAACTCTTCTTTAACGTTGTTCGAAATCTGATTTGCTCTTTTAGCAATTACCACTAAAGATTCGTATAAGTTATCTGTAGTTTTATCTAAATCGTGTACGTTTCTGGTTACTGTAGTATTTGGTACAGCAGGTTTGTTAGTATTCATGTATTACTTGTTTTTAATATTCGTGTTATCAGCATTAGTTGGTTTTGTAGAAACGGTATCCTTTAATTTACCAGTTCTGATCAACATCTGCTTGTATTTTTCCTGATCAGCGGCATATAATGCCAATTCTTGTTTTGTAGCCACAATACCAGCCTCAACATCATCCTTAAGTACCTTTGCATCTTTAGTGTATTTACTGTCAGGATGGTTTTCAGTAAACTCAGTATATAAAG
>NZ_JBFTRT010001138.1:0-383 GCF_056399685.1 Pedobacter sp. 01N416 | reverse complement strand
TTCCTAAACCTGAACTATAAAACCATCATTGTTTGCACACAGCAAAATCTCGAAAATTTTTGTGGAAAAGTAATCAGCCTTGATTTAATCAAGCAATTTCCTGCAGATATTGATCCATGTGGCGAAAACGGAGAGTTTCATACCTTTGCTTTTGAAGGACCAATTTTCAAGAACAAAATCACTTTCACCATCGGAGAGAAGGTATTCAGGACTTATAACGCACCAAGTAAAACAACTGCTAATGAGGATTCTCCTTGTTCAACAACAGCACTTTCTGGTTTCTGGTATATAGATTTATTGGAATAATTTTTCTTTTCAAAACATTTTGGCATCATTTTTTCTTTAGTATGGGTAATTAACTAAATCACACATCCCATTGAAAC
>NZ_JBFTRT010001137.1:0-384 GCF_056399685.1 Pedobacter sp. 01N416 | reverse complement strand
GGTCAGATTCATTTTAAATATGGCAATTATACCGAAATTAAACAGCTGGTAAATTACTGGCTGTATCAGGTAGAGCGTAAAAACGAGAATTGGATGTAATTTAAAGAAAAAAACAATTAATATGAATACCAGGAAACAGATCGTTTTAAATGAAGATAGATTATTAACAGCCATACAGCATGGTGATATTGAGGAACTAGATCAGCTTTTGCATGAAGATTTACTTTTTAACCTGCCCAACGGTGTAACCATAACAAAGGCTATGGATATGGAAACTTATACATCTGGAAACCTGGTTGTAAATTCTATTTTACCGGCTGAACATGGATATGGAAACTTATACATCTGGAAACCTGGTTGTAAATTCTATTTTACCGGCTGAAC
>NZ_JBFTRT010001136.1:0-387 GCF_056399685.1 Pedobacter sp. 01N416 | reverse complement strand
ACAGAATTGCTTGGAAAACAATTGGCCGGTGAAATTTCACCGGATGAATCTGTTGAACTGAAATCGATTTTAGCCGATAACGAAGCGCTTAGAACAGAATATAAACAGCTACAAACTTATTTTGAATCTGAAACAGCTGAAGAAGAAAATATCGATCTTGTTTTTGATCGGATCAGGGGCCAGATCCAGATTCCCGATGAACCCCGTTTAAAGGTTGCCAAAAACAAAGGCTACAGTGTTTGGCTAAAAATTGCTGCCGTTGTAGCAATTGGTTTGGCTGGCGTTTTGGTGTATRACAGAGAAGCTATTTTCTTCAATAAAACAGATCAGCTGGTTTTGCAACAAGCGCAAACCAGGGCAACCGAAATTAAAACCATTGTACTGGCC
>NZ_JBFTRT010001135.1:0-394 GCF_056399685.1 Pedobacter sp. 01N416 | reverse complement strand
AACACCTTGCGTAAGTATAGGTTTTACAGATATCTGTAGTCCAATACCTTGCGTTAGGGTAGGCCTTAATAAAACACTGGTATTAGGTGTACAAGCAGGAGTAAATAACAAAGGTATTTTCATTTCAAATCAATCTAAAACATATCAATAGTTATGAAACCGTATAGAATTCCAGTAGTTAAAAGTTTATTGATTATGCTTTTCGTACAAATTGGTTTACAGGCCAACGCTCAAAAGGAAGGTAAAGTTGCCTTTAATGGATATAAAGGCACTTATATATACAATTTATTTAAACCTGCTTCTGCCGAACACCCAGATGGAGATGTAATTGCTTTTCGTTTAGATAGAAAAGCACAAAATGAATCCAATTGGCAAGCGCTATATAAATTTATTT
>NZ_JBFTRT010001134.1:0-394 GCF_056399685.1 Pedobacter sp. 01N416 | reverse complement strand
AAATAACGCAAGGATGAGCCTGCTAAAGTCATTCGAAACACAACGTTTTACAGAAGAGAAATTGCCCGATTTTTACTTGTTGTTGGAAAATAAGGGAATTACAACCGATTACCGTCAGCAAATTTATGAACAATTAAGGACTTTAACCTACAATGATCTGAAAGCTTTTGTCGATTAATACGTTGCCCATAAAAAATACGCCTATTGTATTCTCGGAAAAAAAATTGTGGAAGATGGTAATTTGAAGAAGTATGGTGATGTTAAAAAATTAACACCAGAGGAGTTGTTCGGATATTAAGAAATAATAATTGTTTAAAATAATACTATGATGTTTTTTTAAACAATGTAATTAACGTGTATATATATATTTGATAAGCGTGGAATAGGGTTATTT
>NZ_JBFTRT010001133.1:0-396 GCF_056399685.1 Pedobacter sp. 01N416 | reverse complement strand
GCTTTTATGGCAACGCGCTTTCTCTAACCAAAAAACAGGTTATGCAGAAAAAGCCATCGGTATCGTAAACGGGAAAAATGCCTTAACCGAACCAAAGTTTTATTTCGATACAACCGATTCTATCCTGGTTTACAATACACCCGAACTTAAAGACCGACGTACAAAAGTAAGGTTGCACGAAATTGCCTATATCTACAAAAAATCAGAAGATGGTAAGAAATATCTGATAGGTTCTGATGACCAGCTGGTTGCAGATACTGCTTTAAAAAGTATTTACGGCTGGGTTTCTGCCGAAGCTGTACACAGCTGGGGCGATCGTTTGTACATTACCTCGGTTAAACCAGGCGATTACGACAGGGATGATTCTACCTCTATAGCCCTCTACCTCTATAGCCC
>NZ_JBFTRT010001132.1:0-398 GCF_056399685.1 Pedobacter sp. 01N416 | reverse complement strand
ATAAAAAATTGGTCGGTATGCTTTGCTGCATTTTTCAAACCATCAGCTGTAGCTATTTCCTGCTTAACCACATCTTCCCTCCAAACATTAACCGATTCGTTCATATAAACCAATGGTTTCACGTTTGAAGTATCCAGTTCATTTAACTTTTCCATGAATGACAAAATTTTGTTCATTTCAGGGATCAGTGTATCGACCTGTTTTTCATCAATATGAATTCTGGCCAGATCGGCTATTTTATGGATGGTTTTTGCGTCTAAGTTCATATTTATACTAACTTGCTATCAATCAATCTGTAAACCTTTTCTTTCAGTACATCAGAATCAACATCTGCCAAAGTTGATGTATTTATGGGTTTGTGGACGTAAATATCGCAAATTCCTGGCTTACTTCCATAC
>NZ_JBFTRT010001131.1:0-399 GCF_056399685.1 Pedobacter sp. 01N416 | reverse complement strand
ACTCAAGCGCATGGTGGCAATATCAAAACTATTTACACCGTTAAGATCAAATTTCAGGTAAGTTTCCCTGTTATAGCTCGTATTAACACCATCATATTTAGCCACTAATGTATTGGCAGTACCAAAATTGGTAGTCGAATAACTACCATCTCTTACATACGCATCTGCCAAAGTAGAAATTGTTGCATCTACATGAATATTAATTATTTCTGAAGTGGTAGAGCCACCACTGTTATCTGTAGCAACCGCAGTAATTGAATACTTGCCTGCCGGTAAATTACCCCAACTGAAACTGTAAGGTGCTGTCAAATCCTCACCCAACTTGGAGGTTCCTTGAAAAAATTCAACTTTACTGATGGTTCCGTCAGCATCGGCTGCATCCGCTGTAATATTAAATGT
>NZ_JBFTRT010001130.1:0-399 GCF_056399685.1 Pedobacter sp. 01N416 | reverse complement strand
CTGCTATACTGCTTAGACCTAATCCGTAGCCTGCATGAATATTAAAACCATTGTTTAATTGGTAACCAGCTAAAAAGTTTAGACCAAAATCAGTTCGTTTAAATTCCGATTCTGCCTCGCCAAATTTGATATCTTCTTTTACCGACCCATATTTACCATTTGCGCTTAAGGCGTAAGCAACGTACGGTCCGGCACCAAGAAACACCTTACCAGCGCTTCCTACTTTAAAATTCGCCAATAGGTTTACCGGTAACTCCAGATATTTAAAGTTTAATGTTGCCTCTTCAGTGGTTGCAATGTCATTATCTTCGAAATCCATATCACCGCTGGCCAGTTTTGTTCCTTTGTTTATAAAAGTTAAACCAGGTTGAATTGAAATTACATCAGACAGTACGAATT
>NZ_JBFTRT010001129.1:0-401 GCF_056399685.1 Pedobacter sp. 01N416 | reverse complement strand
CACGAGTACAAACAGCATGGTAGTTTTGAGCTTTGCGTTCATAACCTTAGTTTTTATAGTCAAAGATAGGTGTTGGATTTCGGCTGTTTTGTGTCTGGTGACACATTTGCAATTTTTTACGCCTGATTCTGCTTAAGGTTTCCCGGGAAATTCCAAGATAGGAGGCGATGTTGTTTTGGCTGGTCTGCTGCTCTATGTCGGGGTGGTGTTCAAGCAATTTTTCATAGCGCAACGTCGGGGTTTGGCTACGGAGGAAAATCGCCCTTTCCTCACTCATGATGTAGTACTTCTGTGTGACGATCCTGCCCAGCAGATTCCCTTGTGGGAAATCTGCATAATAAGCGTTTAATTGCTGCCAGCTTATGGACTGGAGTTTACAGTCCTGAAGTACTTCTATGTAC
>NZ_JBFTRT010001128.1:0-401 GCF_056399685.1 Pedobacter sp. 01N416 | reverse complement strand
GTGCATGATTGGTAACAATCACCACCTTACACCCTTTGCCGGAGAAGATTTTCAAATGTTCGAACGCGATCTTCCTGGTGAAAATAAATCAGGCTTAAGTTTTCAAAAGGCATCAGATAAACTACCACTTGAAACCTGCGAAACCATTTCAAATTCGTGGGGATATAATTTGAGCGATACCTATTACAAATCGAATAAAGAACTGGTACATATGTTGGTTAAAGCTGCAAGTTTAGGGTCTAATCTTTTACTGAACATCGGCCCGATGCCGAGTGGTAAAATCCAGCCCGAGTTTCAAAACCGTTTGGCAGGTTTGGGCGATTGGCTTAAAATTTACGGTGAAAGTATTTATGGTACTAAAGCGGGATTTATAAAACCGCAGGCCTGGGGAAGCATTACGC
>NZ_JBFTRT010001127.1:0-403 GCF_056399685.1 Pedobacter sp. 01N416 | reverse complement strand
GGTAAGTGATGTCTTGATAAGATTTGATTGCCATTCAGCAATCTTTAAACTGAGGTAAGCGGAAGTGGTGCCCATAATGTATTTAAAAGTCCGTTCATAAATTCCCAGCTCAGTTTTTCTTCCTTCAGCTGTGTTATTCCTTTATCTGTAATGGTATAATACCGTCGTCTCTTTTGATTTTCGGCAATCCGCCATTCCGATCGGATGAGCTCTTTGTCCTCCAGCTTTCTCAGTACCGGATATAGGGTTCCATCGGAATATAGGACCTTTCCGTTTGAGGCCTCTTTTATTTTTTTGATGATCTCATAGCCATAACTCTCGCCTTCAATAAGGGTTGAAAGGATTATGGGGATAGATGATGCTGCAGTTAGCTCCTTTGATAGCATAAAAAATAGCATAAAAA
>NZ_JBFTRT010001126.1:0-405 GCF_056399685.1 Pedobacter sp. 01N416 | reverse complement strand
TGCGCCATATCAGGTGTTAATTGTTCCGCAATGTGAAATGATGAGCCCGGAAACGCTAGATCAAATGATAAAACTGGCCAGCAATGGAGCAAAAGTCATTTTTCAGGCATTACCTAAAGATGTTCCAGGTTTAAACAACCTGGAAACCCGCAGAGCACAGCTAAAAGCAACCTTGGCTAAATTGATTTTTACAGACGGAGCAGATGGTATTAAACAGTTTAAAGTTGGGGCAGGAGTGATTTTATTGGCTAACGATGTGCAAAAAGCATTAAATGCAATCGGCGTTAACAGAGAAACTTTAACCGATAGCGGACTACAGTTTATCAGAAGGAAAACAACAACTGGTAAATATTATTATCTGATAAACCACACCGCTAAAGATATTGATACTGAACTGTCCTTAAA
>NZ_JBFTRT010001125.1:0-413 GCF_056399685.1 Pedobacter sp. 01N416 | reverse complement strand
CTGGGATGGTGATCCGGTTAAATTTTCCCTTAATGTTGCTTTTGACGAAAAAAAATGGGCTAGCTGTGATTTGGTTGGTCTGACTGGTGAGATTTGAACGCACCCTGGTAACTGCCTTTAAAAACCTGGCGTAATTGATGGGCTTCAGCAGGTAATCTACTGCATCTTTTTCAAATGCTTCCGGTGCGTACTCCCGGTAGGAGGTTGTGAAAATAATGTTGCTTGCTGAACCAATAAGGTCTGCCAGATCAAGGCCGTTAAGTTGTGGCATATCAACATCTAATAGAACAATATCGGGAGTCGGAATAGTGCATAATTCTTCCAACGCTAAAAGCGGGTTGGTGGAGCTGCCAACCAATTCGAGGCCTGGGGTTTGATTGACGTACTTATCGAGTACTTCAATTGAATGATAT
>NZ_JBFTRT010001124.1:0-416 GCF_056399685.1 Pedobacter sp. 01N416 | reverse complement strand
GGTATATATATATTGCCAAAAGAAATGAACTAGTGGCCATAGTAAAGTCATTAACCTTTTGCTCGTCTCTAAGTAGAATTATAAACTGTAAGATGACAATCTCTATCAGTACCATAAGTAGCCATGCTATCCAATCATACTTAAGCTTCGACAACCAAGGACTTACAACTTTTTCATCAAAAGCTCCAATTAATTGGGTATAAAAGAGCAAAAAAATGGTGATAGCACCAATCAGAATTAATGTTTTTCTTCCCATTATTATTTATTTATTCTGGAAAGTTCTTGTTTAAAGATGTCATCAAGTAAGCCAAGGCTATATTGATCCTGGCTTTTGACAGAGAACACTGTAAACTTAGGAGTATAAGCTCTGATGGAAGATAACAAGAATTTAGAATTCATGAGCGTGAGGGTTAGAT
>NZ_JBFTRT010001123.1:0-417 GCF_056399685.1 Pedobacter sp. 01N416 | reverse complement strand
GCACATCACGTATAACGCAAGCAGCTATAGCGGTGCAATATCATCGGATACAGACAATGAATTATTGATTGTAGCAGGTTTGTTTATTAAGCATATTTACAACAAACGGGTAGTTACACTTATTGCCTGCTTCATGCCAATCATAGTGATATCAACAATGCGCCATTAGTAGTGAAATTAAATCCTTTTGTGAGATGGAACAGGTATTAAATTGGAGAAAAGGTTTATTTGATAGCAATTATCAGGTATTTAACAACGGACTATTAAAATTTTCGCTGAATTTTAGTTCGTGGAAAAATTCGGCAATAGCCACTACCCAGGCAGGTATTTACCTGTTAAAAAGTGAAGGGTTTTCTAAACCTGAAACTAAATTACTGAACAATCAGAATGAGGTTTTAGCTATAATTACTTATGACT
>NZ_JBFTRT010001122.1:0-419 GCF_056399685.1 Pedobacter sp. 01N416 | reverse complement strand
GGCAACCAGGGCCGCCAAAACCTCATGTACCAAACGCCCTTCAAATGGATAGGCAAAGAGATGAAAACCTTCTTTATTATTAATAAGTTCGATAAGTAACTCATCATTTTTAGGTACGTGAGAACGTTTTTCCTGCAATAGAAACAGCGGATACACCGCATCTAATTCTTCATCCTGATGTGTTTTATCCAATGCTTCATTGTATTTTTTCCGTAAAACCGACCCTAAATTGGAAGAAATGGGCAAGCGGCCACCATTCCAGCTTGGAGAGATCGCATTTTTCTGTTTACTTACCCTCACCACAACAGTCATATCTTTTACCTGAATAAATTCTAAAACCCTGCCAGCCAAACGGAAATTATCGCCAGCTTTTAAACGGGTAACAAAATATTCTTCAACCATGCCGATGTAACCACCAG
>NZ_JBFTRT010001121.1:0-419 GCF_056399685.1 Pedobacter sp. 01N416 | reverse complement strand
GAATGAAAGGATGGCACAGGGATGATGAGAGCGGGATTTATTTTAAAATAAATGTTGCGGAAGAGGAAAAGATTGCTACCTTTGCAGCCCGTTCAGGAATGACGGAAAGCTGAATAACATCAGCGTATTGAAAAGAGGGGAATAGGAAGAAAAGAGGGGGTTAAAAAAATAAAATTTATTTTATTTGTGATTCCGGAAAAGATCCTTACCTTTGCACTCCCAACGATAAGGAAGGGAAAAGAATCGGAACGGCGGATGTCGGGAAGATAGAAAAAAAAGATTGAGATAAACAGAAACACAGGAGAGAGGAAGAAGACTTTCCGCAACTGAAGTTTAACGATATATAAGTGATCGGCCGCGAGGTTTACCAACGATATATAAGTGATCGGCCGCGAGGTTTACCAGATCAACAAGTTCTT
>NZ_JBFTRT010001120.1:0-420 GCF_056399685.1 Pedobacter sp. 01N416 | reverse complement strand
GATGCTCACACTGCACTTCTCTTTTCCTAAAAATCACGATTTCGGAATTACACCATCTGCTGTATGTGCGGGATTGTTGGCAGGTTTATATTCCATTACCTTTTTTTATCTCGCTATTAGAAGGTTTAGAATTGATGCAGTAACGCAATATCATTTTGAAAACGGCTGTCATTCTGAACGCAGTGAAGAATCTGCCCAATAATGGGATTACTATTCAATGTATATATTAAATCCTTACTTTACAATATAAATATCTAGTAAAATGATAGCTTTCAGCAAACTGCAAAGATTCTTATCGATAACAGATTCTAAAAATCGGTCGTCATCTCGACCGAAGCAACGCGTAATGGAGAGATCTTTGGACTATATTAAAAGATCTCTCCACTACGGTCGAGATGACGATTCTTCGCGGGCCTATCA
>NZ_JBFTRT010001119.1:0-421 GCF_056399685.1 Pedobacter sp. 01N416 | reverse complement strand
CGGCAATAGAGGCCTTTACTGCTGATGTTAAACAATCAGACTTAGGAACTGTTATTAAAGAGATTGTTAGGGCAACTGATAAAGTTTCATTACCTGATGCAGAATTAGTTGTTTCGGCTGGCAGAGGTTTAAAAGGACCAGAAAACTGGGGCATGATCGAAGAATTGGCTGGTTTGCTTGGTGCTGCTACAGCATGTTCTAAACCGGTATCAGATGCAGACTGGAGACCACATTCAGAGCACGTTGGTCAAACCGGTATTGCCATTAGCCCTAACCTTTATATTGCTATCGGTATTTCTGGCGCTATCCAGCATTTGGCTGGTGTTAGTTCATCAAAAGTGATTGTAGTAATCAACAAAGATCCGGAAGCGCCTTTCTTCAAAGTGGCCGATTATGGTATTGTTGGCGATGCTTTTGAGGT
>NZ_JBFTRT010001118.1:0-425 GCF_056399685.1 Pedobacter sp. 01N416 | reverse complement strand
ATCTTTGGGCGCTATCATCGACCTTGATGAAGATCAGGTAATCCTTTTCGGTGATGAAATGGGAATTGACGATATCGTGTGGATGGGCAGACAGAAAACATTGGAAGAAAAAAGTTTGGATGCCGGCTTAACCAAAGTTCTACCTTTAGCGCAACTGGATACTTATCTTAAGCAATACCAAGACAAAAAGCGTCAGGTTCATTTCTTACCTCCTTACCGCTCAGAGAATAAAATTAAATTGGCCAGCTGGCTTAATTTGCCTGTCGATCAGCTTAAAGAAAAAGCATCACTTAGTTTTATTAAAGCCGTTGTGGCACAACGATCGATTAAATCTGTTGAAGAAATTGAAGAATTAGACCGTGCAGCAGCAATATCGGCCGATATCCATTTAATGGTAATGCAACAGGCAAAACCTGGCATGTACG
>NZ_JBFTRT010001117.1:0-427 GCF_056399685.1 Pedobacter sp. 01N416 | reverse complement strand
GCACTTGTTTGTATCGATAGGGCTATAATCTGGTTTTAAAATGTCTTTAAAATTTTACATTTCTTAAAAGATCTCAGGATTTAAACGTAGTTTAGCTAATACTTAAATCCTTATCAATTATAACCATTTAAAGCTACTTTAATCATTGAGGGGTTCTCAGGGATGATTTCTGTATTATAATAAAATATATGTTTCGGTTTTTAGCTTTAATCAGCGCACTCATACTGTGTAATTCTCTTTTTGCGCAAGAAAACGTATATCAGTTTTCCCATCTCGATATTGCCAATGGCTTATCAGACAATCAAGTAAATGCCATATATAAAGATAACAAGGGGTTTATGTGGTTCGGCACCCTGTCTGGCCTGAACCGGTATGATGGACACGAATTCAAAATATTTAAGCACAGTTCAAAGGATAGTACCAGTAT
>NZ_JBFTRT010001116.1:0-430 GCF_056399685.1 Pedobacter sp. 01N416 | reverse complement strand
AATTTACCGTGAAAGGCAATTTCGTTGGCAATACGGAATGCTTCTTTGTTCTTTTTCTTTTCGCTATTGGCAATTATTTCAAGTTCACGGATACTTTTATCATTTAAATTCAAAAAAAGCACATCCGCGAGGCCCATTTCCAAAATTAACCTCAGTTCAAAAAGATCCTGTAGTGCATCCGGACTGATTATTAGCGGATCGAGTACACGCTGAAAACCGCCCAATACATCAGGGCTTGATAAAATCATACCCCTCTTTTTCTTAGTCTCGATCATGCCAAGCATCCTCAAGCGACTTAAAGCTTCCCTTAAAACGTTTCGGCTCACCCCCAGTGCTTCAGCCAGTTCCTGCTCTTTCGGCAATGCATCGCCTGGTTTAAATGATTTCTTTTTGAAATAATCTCTTAACCTCATTTCAACCACATCAGCCA
>NZ_JBFTRT010001115.1:0-436 GCF_056399685.1 Pedobacter sp. 01N416 | reverse complement strand
GCCCAGAAACATCAGTCAAGTCTTCTACAGGTTTAACATCTTGGTAATATTTGACATCCCATTTTCCGTTACCTCCTGTCGTTCCGTATTCATGTCCTCTTTCTTCCAGCAGCCATTTCGAAAAATCTAAGTACCTCTTGTTATTGGTAACATTATATAATTTCACTAAAGCCAATTCAATCTCTTCGTGTCCAGGAACCCAGTGGCGTTTTCCTTCTCCAAAAATGGACATCATGTGCTTTATCATCTTTTCAGAAACACCCAACAATTTTGTTTTTCCAGTTGCCTGATAATATGCCACACCCGCTTCTATAAGATGTCCCGCACAATAGTCCTCGTGCTTGTCCATATTGGTCCATCGCTTATCTAATCCTGTTAAAGTATAATAGGTATTAATATAACCATCCTTTAATTGGGCACTTGCTATCTTATCAAT
>NZ_JBFTRT010001114.1:0-438 GCF_056399685.1 Pedobacter sp. 01N416 | reverse complement strand
TGTTTATCCAGCACATCCAACAAGCCATGTGCAAACCCCCACAATAGGAATAGGCTGCATATAAGAATAAAGGGCATAAGATAACTCTTGCCGGTTTCTGTCCTGAACAGTGAAATTGATTTTTTATTCATCATATTTACTTAACTATAATAATGGTCCATAAAATTTATATGCTGCTGTAATCCGATACTTCAGTGCCCATTCCAAATGAGGACCATGCGGAAAGGTGAAAGATATCGCTTGAAGCAACGACCCATACCTAAACACCCTGCAACTGCTTTGGCCATACTCATTGCGGCATGGTTATGATGATATTCGCAACAAAAGCCTTTCATGATACTCAATTGAAGTGTGTCTGATTTTTTTTATGTTTTTTGCCTGAAATTTGTATGCCCAGATATCAAAACCCAATATGCTTACACGTTTAAGCTAAATGGG
>NZ_JBFTRT010001113.1:0-441 GCF_056399685.1 Pedobacter sp. 01N416 | reverse complement strand
GCATTGAAGAGCTAAAAATAGAGATCGCAAAAAAAGTATTCGAAACAGATGACGAAAATCTTTTGTCAGAGTTAGACATGCTTTTAAACTACAGCGAAAAGGTTGTTTTAGAAGAACTACCGAAACATGTTCAAGAGGGTATTAAAAGAGGATTAAAGCAAGCTGAAGAAGGGAAATTAATCCCTTATGATGAAGTTAAAAGAAGACTCTCTGAGAAATGGCATTAACAGTTTCTTTTTCAGAAGAAGCATACGAAACACTACTCGGCATTGGAATGTTCATCGAGGAAATCTGGGGATATGATTACGCTGAAAAATTTATCCACAGTGTTTATAAAAAAATTGATTTGATTGCCATTCAGCCATTCATTTACGAACCCATTTTATTAAACAGTCAAGTTAGAAAAGGCGTAGTTTCGAAATATACTTCTTTCTATTATAG
>NZ_JBFTRT010001112.1:0-442 GCF_056399685.1 Pedobacter sp. 01N416 | reverse complement strand
ACCAAATACAGCCAGAATTACTTTCAGAAAAAGATGAATATGCTAAATATGAGTTTAAAGCAGGCTCATTTTGGTCAAAGTAAAAAAGGGCATGAAATGCAGGGAAATACCTTAGAAATTCCGGGATGTAACCCTAGCGAAAGGGACGAATTGCTAAAAATGATATTGGGCCAAACACCTTTAAAAGCAAAAACTTTTATCCCTGACTGGCGTTTTTTGAATTTACCTATTTTCTTTAAACTGATTTTGCCTGTGGTGGCATTTTTAATTATTGCGTTTAACGTTCCTGAGGTTAAGCCGTATATCGGCGTATCAATTGCTTACTTAATAATTGGTATTTTGATGATTTATATCAGTTATCGCCGACATCAGATTTCAGTAAGTCAAGATTTCATCATCAAAACCAGCGGCATTTGGGATATTTCAAATGAAATTGTAGTGC
>NZ_JBFTRT010001111.1:0-444 GCF_056399685.1 Pedobacter sp. 01N416 | reverse complement strand
CAGGTGTACAGCCCAAACCTTAATAATGCAAAGTTATTGGCTGATTTAATAGCAGCTGAGGCCGTAAGCGATTTAAATGAGGTTAAACAGGACGCGGATTTATATATTATCTCAGTAAAGGACGATGCCATTGAAACCGTAGCTAAATCATTGAAAAATGTAAGCCGTTTGGTGGTGCATACCTCAGGAACTACCGATATTAATATTTTATCGTCGCAGGTAAAAAAAGCAGGTGTTTTTTATCCTTTGCAAACTTTTTCGAAAAGTAAAGAAGTTTCATTTGAAAATATACCGCTGTGTATCGAAGCGAACGATGAAAGTCAATTGGCGATTTTAAACAATCTGGCAACTAAAATTAGCCGTCAGGTGTACGAATTAGGTGGCGAGAAAAGAAAAGTATTACACCTTGCAGCAGTATTTGCCTGCAATTTTCCGAATCACCTA
>NZ_JBFTRT010001110.1:0-446 GCF_056399685.1 Pedobacter sp. 01N416 | reverse complement strand
CATTCATTCTCCACAAAAGCTTTTAGGTTTAACTATAAAGGAGAGTGGTTAAAAGCTTTAGGTAAGGCTGATTTTGTGTTAAAAGCCGATGCTTTCGCACCAAATAACACACAGAATTTCTTTGGTTTAGGAAATGAAACAAGTTTTGAGGAGCATGGCGATGATGATGATAACATCAGGTACTACCGCACACGTTTCAACCTTTACCAGGTTGATGCTTCAATTAGGTGGCGCCGCCCTAAATCTACTTTTAGCGTCGGACCGTCGTGGCAATACTATAAATATAATCAGGAAGATAACCAAGGGCGTTTTATCGAAAATCCATCAAAATTGCATTCGTCCGATTCGCTTACGGTACGAAACGAAAAGATGTTTGCAGGTGCATTTGTAAATTTCACCAACAATACCCGCGATAATGATTTGTTACCAACTTTGGGCAGTTATGT
>NZ_JBFTRT010001109.1:0-447 GCF_056399685.1 Pedobacter sp. 01N416 | reverse complement strand
GTACTGCCCAATAATTCAGTTCCTTTTATTTTGGTATTGTAAATTTCTTTTCCGTCGGCGTTTTTGATTGTGAAATTCAATACCATTTCTTCGGGTTTTCTACCAGTAAGTTCGATCTTAAAAGTGTCCAAACGTTTTAAATCAGAAAAAGATTTGGCGAGGCGCTGGTTAACATTTTTAAACTCAATGGCATTGGTTTCCTTTTTGCTGTTCGAATTACAGGCAACGAGCGCTAACAGACAGATAGCAACAAAGAGCGGTATATTTCTCATATTCAAAACTACAAATTTTATGTTTTAGTTCATGTCCATATTTTATGATATCCCTTAATTTAAAAGGAATAGCCGATAGATAACCACAATTGAAAGTCGAAATAACCACCTGGGAGCCTATTCTTTAAATTATTTTGAACATGATAATAATCTCCATAACCTAAGCCTGTTAAGC
>NZ_JBFTRT010001108.1:0-447 GCF_056399685.1 Pedobacter sp. 01N416 | reverse complement strand
CCCGCGCATTGCTGATGGTGCATTGGGTATCCGTTTCTATTACGCTGCTTATCCAAAAGACAACGAATGGAATAGTTTTGAGGAGGAGAAATCGATAGGAAAAAATTATGCCCAAAAACATACACTTGTTATGATCCCCACTTTAAAGAAGAAGAGCAGCGATGGAAGTTACCAGGATTACGACTTTAACCCTTTAGACCGTACTACTTTCCCGCTAAAAGAAAGAGAAAAAGAGCAACCCATTACCTTAATGGCCATGAGTTCGGATAGTAGTGACAGTCAATCGCGTGAGGTAATGGCTCAAAACCATGGACAAACCATTCCACCAGCCGATTCAGCAATAGAAACTTATTAATATCTTAATGAAATGAACGACTTCCAGAAATTTCTGAGCGACATTTTTCTCTGGATTGAAGGAGGGGCTGCATTGATTGCGTTTTGCTACTT
>NZ_JBFTRT010001107.1:0-450 GCF_056399685.1 Pedobacter sp. 01N416 | reverse complement strand
AGCGTGGGGTGCAATTGCCTTATATCCCTGATTATGCAACTAACAACGCTCATATGTTTTATCTAGTTTGCAATTCTTTAGAGGAGCGGTCAAGACTTATTTCAGCACTGAAAGAGAAAGGAATCTTGTCGGTGTTTCATTATTTATCGTTGCATAAATCTCCGTTTTATAGTAGTCGGTATAAAAGCCCTGAATTGGCAAATTCAGATAGATATACTGATTGTTTACTTCGACTACCTCTTTTTTATGAATTGACTAATGACGATGTAGACTTAATTTCAGATACGATAATTGAGTTTTATAGACATATTTAAAGCAAATGCTAACCAAAATTAAAGATTTTTTTAGTAAGGGGCATGAAAGAAGCATAAAAGCTAAAAAGAATATTTTGGCAATGCTAGTAATTAAAGGTATAAGTATTTTAGTGGGGCTTGTACTTGTGCCTCTTAC
>NZ_JBFTRT010001106.1:0-452 GCF_056399685.1 Pedobacter sp. 01N416 | reverse complement strand
ACCATAAACTCAGCTGATGCAAGATTCATAACCTTTGAAAAAAAACTAAACTATTATGAAAAATCCTCTCTCGAGAATATCTTTATTACGATACTACAATTTCTTTATGTTGTAATTTAGCATCGTCTTTTTTATTAATATTGATCGATAAAATACCGTCTTTGTATTCAGCAGTAATATTATCACCATCGGCACTATCAGGTAAATTAAATGATCTAGCAAATGAGCTATAATCAAATTCTTTACGTGTAAAATCTTTAGCTACCTGAGTTTCGTCTTTTTTAACTTCTGCCCAAACAGAAAGGGTATCTTTTTTTAAATTGATCTGAAAATCTTCTTTCTTTAAACCTGGAGCAGCCAACTCAATTACATACGCAGTTTCATTTTCGTAAATATTCACATTTGGCGATTTATCAACCATTTTGTTTTTAGTTACTGCATCACTAAACAAT
>NZ_JBFTRT010001105.1:0-452 GCF_056399685.1 Pedobacter sp. 01N416 | reverse complement strand
TAATATCGCCGCCCTGAAAGTTTTTAGAGTAGACCGTTTGGTTACTTCCCCCAAAAACGGCCATTACATCAATAACATCATTATTATTTGTGGTCTTCTGATCGGCAGCTGCGTCAAAATCAAAATCGGCTTTATACTTATCTTTAGGTTTTTTCTTAAACACAAAAGCATCCTTTGGTCTGAAGATTAAAAACCCACCTACTATAACCAAACCAATACCTAAAGCGTATTTAGATAAATCAAAATCTAACCCCGGTATATTACTTAAGGTATTGTAAGCGCCGATCAAAATCAAAATTAGCCAGGCTATTCCTTTAAAGTTACGACGAACGCCGATAAATACACCAAGTGCAATTAAAAAATTAGACCAGCTGAATATCCATCTCGGAATATTTAGTCCCATGTTGTTCAATAGAAATGCAAATCCGATGATGACTATGATGAAACCACTC
>NZ_JBFTRT010001104.1:0-453 GCF_056399685.1 Pedobacter sp. 01N416 | reverse complement strand
ATCCAACGTTATCTGCTACAGAAACCTTAGCGGGCGATAAAGTTTTAAATGATGGTACAAATGATTTCGGATTCTATACCGATCCAAAAGCGTCATTTGCATCTGTAAAGCCACCATATTCTGGTAATTATAAAGGGATAATAATCAATAAAATCGTTAATGATAAAATACTTCCACAACTACGCATAACTAATGCAAATGATATTGGCGCTTTAAGCACTAACATTGATGCTCCTGAATGTGTAATTTCAGGCTTTATAAGTGATGTAAATGGTGGTGATGGCAACAATGAATACGTTCAGCTCAGGGCTACTAAAGATATTAATTTTGCCAACACGCCTTTTTCTTTGATAGTTTCTAACAATGCTGGAGCATCTGTACCAACGGGTGTACCAGCACAAGGTTGGGCAACTGGCCAGCAGCGTACATACAAAATAAATCTAACTTCTGGCA
>NZ_JBFTRT010001103.1:0-454 GCF_056399685.1 Pedobacter sp. 01N416 | reverse complement strand
ACCCTGAAACGACTCGAGCAACGTCAGCTTTATTTTATGATCACTATAGTGTCGATAAAATAATTCCAACACCTGTTGAGCTGTTTTCAAAGAAGGGCTTCCAGAATTATAATCAGATAAAGTCATGAATTGATGGTTAGGAAAAAGTGTTAGTTGATTAAAGCAAGCGCAAAGTTTGACTACTTTACAGTAATATATGGCAACCGGATTTCAGCAGTGATCGAAAAAACCCCGGCTGCCAAGGTGGGTTTATTCCGGACCTTTAATAATATGTTTGATAGGATTTTGGAGCGAAGGTGAAAGAAAATCAATGTAAGAATATATAACCAAGCTCACATTGCCATAAATACAACAGAAACATGTCAAATCATCCGGACCCGACTTCACCCCGCCTATATTCCGCGGTACCTGCCCGGACTCATACTTATTTTTATTAATCAGTCCCTGCCTGCTA
>NZ_JBFTRT010001102.1:0-455 GCF_056399685.1 Pedobacter sp. 01N416 | reverse complement strand
TTTGTATACCTTCAAGCCCATCCCCATTATACTGAATTGTAAAATAATTCTTGGCAATGGCATCTCCATACATATAGTAACGGTTTTCCTTATCTGTACAAGCATTGCGAAGCAATGCATAATTACCAGCTAATGCACTTCTTGCATCACCTGCTGATTTCCAAAATTTTTCTAAATAAGTAGAGTTTTTTGGTTCCTGCTCCAATATTTTTTTACAAGAAATAAGTGGAGTTATTAATATAACTAAACTTAATATGCTTAAAGTTTTTAAGTGCTGTCTCATAGTGTTAAAATTAAAATTGAAGTTCCAAACCAAGTGTATATTTTCTTGGGATAGGATATCCCCCGCCATTATATTCCCCATATGGATTTACGTTTTCAGCATCGGGAAGGCGTTTAGACTGCTGGAACATATAAACATTATCTGCAATTGCAAAAAGTTTAAGTTTATTTAC
>NZ_JBFTRT010001101.1:0-459 GCF_056399685.1 Pedobacter sp. 01N416 | reverse complement strand
TTTTCAGGCTTATTAAGCGGTGGAATAATTTTATTGATCTTTTTATTGATTGTATTGGGTGCACTATATAAAAAAATTGATGTTTTTGATGCGTTTATTGATGGCGCCAAAGGCGGATTTGAAACTGCACTGAAAATTATCCCCTATTTAGTTGGAATTTTAGTTGCGGTAAGCATGCTCAGAACCAGTGGAACTTTTGATGTAATCATGAGCGGGATTAAAAACATGTTTGTGTTTTTTGGAGCCGACACCAAATTTGTTGATGCGCTGCCCACAGCTTTGATCAGGCCTTTAAGTGGTGGTGCTGCCCGAGGAATGATGGTAAGCACTATGATTTCTAGCGGACCAGATTCATTTGCCAGTAAATTATCGGGTGTTTTTCAGGGTGCGTCTGATACTACTTTTTATGTAGTAGCGGTTTACTTTGGTTCTGTTGGTATAAAGAATACACGTTATGCC
>NZ_JBFTRT010001100.1:0-459 GCF_056399685.1 Pedobacter sp. 01N416 | reverse complement strand
TCAACACGTTTCAATACTCCACCTTCAATTTTAACATGAACAGAATCGCCAGGAACATATTTCGCGGCATCGACACCAATGTTTATGGCAATACCTCTTAATGAATCTAGCCCACCAACAATTCTAGTATTTTGAATGATGAGCAAACCCGATGGCAAATTATTGGTAGAATGATCAGAAATTACCTGCCCTTTAACCATACTGGCCCCACGCATATTTTCGGTTGTAAGCGTTACTTCGGTATTTTTATAAATTTTGCGTAAATCAACATTTGGGATAAACATACTCGGTGTTGATAATACGTAATCGGTATCTCTTTTACAACTTATTATAACTGCAATACACCCTAGTGCAAACAGCATATTTCTTATTATTTTATTCATAACTTTTTAATTCAATTTTAAATAATTATGGTTTCTGCCACCACATTAAGGTATTTATGTCATCAGCACCTTGTGC
>NZ_JBFTRT010001099.1:0-460 GCF_056399685.1 Pedobacter sp. 01N416 | reverse complement strand
ATGTAGAGATTAGGGTAGCGCCAATTACCATGAATGGCGATACTTTAGAATTTAATGCCGCAGCCTTTAAATTGGATAGCAATGCGGTTGTAGAAGATCTTTTGCGCAAAATACCCAATGTAACCCTTTGGGGCGATGGACAGATTACCGTTAACGGCCGTGAAGTAAAGAGCTTATTGGTAAACGGGAAACAGTTTTTCGGCGGTGATATTAAAATGGCTACCCAAAACATTGCGAAAAATGCATTAGACAAGGTACAGGTTTACCGGGAACGGAATGAGAGTAACCCACTTGACAGTACCTTAACGGTTAATTTAAAACTTAAGAAAGGCAAAGACATCGGCTACTTCGGCAAAATTGGTGCGGGTTACGGCACCACCAAAAAATATGAAACAGATGCAAGTTTTAATATGTTTTCGCCCAAAATGCAGCTCGGTATTATAGGGGCGAGCAACAACAT
>NZ_JBFTRT010001098.1:0-460 GCF_056399685.1 Pedobacter sp. 01N416 | reverse complement strand
GTGCATATCAACAGGAAAATCGGGATGATGCCAATCAATCAGCGAATAATAAAAGCCTACTTTTATACCCTCGGCGCGAAAAGCCTCAACAAATTCTTTAACCAAATCTCTTTTGGCTTGTGTATTGGTTGCCTTATAATCAGTAAATTTACTATCAAATAAAGTAAAACCTTCATGGTGTTTGGTGGTTAACACGGCATATTTCATGCCTGCTTCTTTAGCTTCTCTGGCCCATTTTTTAGGGTTAAATAAATCGGGATTAAACTGATCGAAGTATTTCTGATAGTTTTCGTTGGTAATGTGTTCGTAATTTCTTACCCACTCATGACGGGCTGGTAATGCATATAGGCCCCAGTGGATAAACATGCCGAAGCGTGCATCGGTCCACCATTCCATTCTTTTGGTTTTTTGGGCAACGGTTTCATTGCCTAATCGTTTTTGAGCAAAGCCAGGTAAGGTT
>NZ_JBFTRT010001097.1:0-465 GCF_056399685.1 Pedobacter sp. 01N416 | reverse complement strand
CGCTCCAACCTGCGTGATGAGATTTTTGAAATGTTCAATGGTATGATCGAATTGGAGGCCGAAGAGCGGGATGAACTATTGCAGTTGATAAAAGGCCTTGAACCGATGAAAAATTAGATTTATATTAATAAGTAAAATTAGTAATTTGTTGCCGATAAAAACAGCTTTAGATGAAAAGATACCTATTATTGATCAGTATTTTACTAATTAACATCCCATTATTGTCTGCACAGCATAAGAAGAGAAATCTTAATATTGTTTTTATCGGCAATAGTATCACGCAAGGCGTTCAGATCGCCGATGCTGCTGATGCCCCACCTGCTGTAGCCGTAGCTTACCTGCTTAAGCAAAAAGGAATAAACGAAGTTAAATTCAGTAATCAGGGCCATAGCGGTTATACCACTTTTGATTTTTTACCCAGTGCAAGCCGTACTTTTAACAAAGTTGAAGAAGCAGCCAGTGCAT
>NZ_JBFTRT010001096.1:0-466 GCF_056399685.1 Pedobacter sp. 01N416 | reverse complement strand
GGCGTATGTTGCTGGGTTAGACCGTTCTGTTTTAATAAGGGTATCGCAAGAAAACTGGTGGAACAATAAAAAAGTGATTGTTGATTCGGACGGGATTGCTTTTACGAGGGCTAAAATAATTAAATCATTAGCCAGTACTGAGCCTTTGGTGCTAAATACTTCAGGCTGGACGGTTAAAGATGCCGAAGGCAACAAATCAACTATCGACCCAATACCCGAAACTGTTCGGCAAATTGCTTTCGAAGTACTTGAAAGTTTTCGGGGTGTTGATTTGAATAAGGAAAGTAAACTTTATTACAAGTCATAGTTAATGATTGAATTTTGAATGAGAGAATGATTGAATGAGCAGATGCTATATTCACTCATTCAATCATTGCTTCAAAATTCTATTTATCCATATAACATATAGACTTTATTTTATTCCCTTAATTCTTCGTTTACCCAAAAAGAGTGCATTATATTTGCC
>NZ_JBFTRT010001095.1:0-467 GCF_056399685.1 Pedobacter sp. 01N416 | reverse complement strand
CCTTAAGCCCCAACTCCCTTTAGGCTGATCATTTTTTTCGTCAACGGCCAACAAAATACAAATATATCATATATAATCCTATGGCAAGGTTATCCGTGATAGCTTCCGACTATCTCATATTTTAAAGCGTCCCCAGATCATCCGTTTCACTTCATCCATCACTTAAAGCGCCGCGAAAAAGCCCCTCCCGAAAAAAAGTGATCAGGGCTTTAGGCAGCTAAGCCAAACCAAAAAAATTAACTGATTTCTTCGAGCAGGGTTAGCAAATCCAGCAGAAACTCAAGGCATATCTCCCTGTCTGACAGAAAATCGATCAGCCGTTTTTCTGTGATATCCCCAAAAGAAGTATCTACCCAGATTGCTCCATTCATRTCTAAGCGCAGGCCTTCAATATACTGTTCCAGCTCCCTGCTATCCACACGCCTTTCGATCCGAATCACCTCGTTTTGTATTGCGCTGATGATCTC
>NZ_JBFTRT010001094.1:0-468 GCF_056399685.1 Pedobacter sp. 01N416 | reverse complement strand
ACCAATGACAGATTAAAAAGAGAGATCGTCTTTCCCACACAGGCGGGAACCACGAAGTGCTCAGCGAAGCTAATCTTAAAGCGCTTGCATTACGATTATTCATAGGCTTTCTTCTCTTCAAAGGCATTCATGAGCACTGTGTGGTTCCCAATCAAGTTGGGAATGACGAACCGCCAAAACCTGTCATCAACACTCCTGTGTATTTGAAAAATTCTAGCCTCTTAGAATGACAAAGCCGTTGTAAACCCAGCGAAGTCCGAAACTATTTTCGGGCTTTATGCTCAATTATATACTTACCAGCAGCTAAATCTATCTTCCCAATGTTGTTTATCTTGCCATTTACATAATTATCCATGCCACGCGTAAGCGGTAAGTTGATCGTAGCCGTTGAATTTGCTGGAATGGTAATATCATACCTGATTCCATTATTAATTCTTTTCCATGCGCTGATAATTTTACCGTAAGGAC
>NZ_JBFTRT010001093.1:0-470 GCF_056399685.1 Pedobacter sp. 01N416 | reverse complement strand
GAATTACGGTTGTTTTGCTTTTATCCTTATTGCTGATCAACAGATTTGTACTGAGCAGGCTTTGGCGTCCCTTTTATTCTATTTTGAACCAGATGAAAGCTTTCGAAGTAACCCGAATGGATACTATTGAACAAGAGCCAACTAAAATTGATGAGTTTAACGAGCTTAACAAGTCTGTAAATGCCATGGCCGAAAGAGTGCGGCAAGACTATAAGGAACTTAAAAGTTTTACCGATAATGCCTCGCACGAAATGATGACTCCATTAGCCGTAATTAATTCTAAATTAGATTCTTTGCTGCAAACAGAGTCGTTTACCGAGCAGCAGGGCGCATTATTGGAAGATATTTATCATGCTACAGGCAGATTATCGAGATTGCATCAATCACTATTATTGTTGGCCAAAATTGAAAATAACCTGATTCCCGATTTTCAGAACATCGAACTCAAAGAAATGACAGAAGCTAAGAGC
>NZ_JBFTRT010001092.1:0-470 GCF_056399685.1 Pedobacter sp. 01N416 | reverse complement strand
GTAAAGGGATATGCCTATAACCCAAAACTTGCTGCTAAACTTTTAGAGGAAGCTGGTTTCCCAGAAGGTAAAGGTATGGGAGAAGTAACCCTAAATACAACGACAACCTACAAAGACCTGATCGAATTTATTCAGGGCGAGCTTACTGCCGTAGGTATTAAAGTTAAAATTGATGTAAGCCCAAGTGCCAGCTTAAGGGATTTAATGTCGAAAAACAGCGTAAACTTTTTCCGTGGCTCCTGGCTGGCCGATTATGGCGATGGAGAGAATTTCCTTTCTATGTTTTATTCAAAAAATAAAGTCCCTTATGGACCAAATTACACTGCTTTTTACAATAAAGAATTCGATCAGCTGTTTGAGAAAAGCTATTATGAAACCGATAACGAAAAACGCTTTGAGCTGTATCGCAAAATGGATCAGATGGTAATGGATTATGCTCCTGTTGTTCCGCTTTTCTACGATCAATCTGT
>NZ_JBFTRT010001091.1:0-472 GCF_056399685.1 Pedobacter sp. 01N416 | reverse complement strand
CCTACGTTTACGGTTTTCGAAGCACCTAAAAATATCGCTAAAGGAACTGCAGTAATCATTTGTCCGGGCGGTGGTTATGGCGCTTTGGCATTTAGCCATGAAGGAACCGATGTAGCCAAAAGATTTAATGCGATTGGAGTTACCGCTTTTGTATTGAAGTACCGGTTACCGAGCGATCAGATTATGGTTGATAAAACTTATGGCCCATTGCAGGATGCACAGCAGGCCATTTACCTGATTAGGAAAAATGCAAAAAAATATGGGATTAAGGCCAACAAGATCGGGATTATGGGTTTTTCTGCCGGGGGGCATTTTGCCTCAACTTTGGTTGCCCATTATAACGATCTTAAGGTTTCCGATCCGGAAAAGATAGATCTTAGGCCAAATTTCGCTGCATTAATTTATCCTGTAATCAGTTTTGAAGAATCTGTACACACTGGTACGATGAAGAATTTATTGGGCCCAAATCCTG
>NZ_JBFTRT010001090.1:0-474 GCF_056399685.1 Pedobacter sp. 01N416 | reverse complement strand
GTTCGTGACGTGCATCGGCAGCGATAATGAAATCGTAAGCCGAATAAGCATCTTTGTAATCGTTTGAATCTAAAAAACAACACACCTCGAACTGGTTGGCCCAATGCAACGCTTTTTGTTTAAAATGAGATATGTTTTGTGAGGTTTTCAAGTTGCGGCAAAGGTAAAAATAGCGTTGATAATTGTAAGAAATTAATTTTTATCTTTTGGAACCGCTTATTGATTTTCTCATAGCACTTTCATTCATATAAAACGTCATTTCGAGCGGAGTGCAACGCAGTCGAGAAATCTGTTTAGATAGATCTCTCCATTTCGCTGCGCTTCAGTCGTATTCTAGGTTTACCACAATTGCAAATTTATTTTAAGAAAAACTCTTTTTTTGGGAGTTTTTCTTAGCTTTTATGACGCTCTCCTATAATTCTCGACATACATTTCTCCTCTCTTAACAAGTGAGAACATCCTTAAAATCAGTTT
>NZ_JBFTRT010001089.1:0-478 GCF_056399685.1 Pedobacter sp. 01N416 | reverse complement strand
GATTACAATATTGTTATAATGAAGCCCTTCTAAACCATCTTCAATGTTTAAAGCATGTTGTAAAAGATTAAATTCTTCATTTTCGTAAACCACTTTTTTGGTAAGTTCGTAACAGTTAAGCGGCTTACCTTTTAAACTAAACACAGCCTGACAATCTACATCGCGCGATTTTGTGATCGAACCTGATGCCGAATCTCCCTCGGTAATAAACAAAGTGGTTTCATATCGTTTCTCGTGTGTTGTATTAAAATGCACTTTACAATCGCGCAGTTTTTTATTGTGTAAGGATGCCTTTTTCGCCCTATCGTTCGCCAGTTTCTTGATGCCTGCAATATCTTTACGCTCGCGCTCCGATTGCATAATTCTTTTCAACAAGGCATCAGCAACATCTGGATTTTTATGCAGATAATCATCCAATTCTTTTTTAACAAAATCGTTGATAAAAGTAGCTACCGATGGTCCTTCTGGTCCCATATTC
>NZ_JBFTRT010001088.1:0-480 GCF_056399685.1 Pedobacter sp. 01N416 | reverse complement strand
TCCTTAAGCCATAAGTAGGAAACTGTATTGTCGATATTCAACATATTAAAAACCTCAAAGAACAAAATAACCGAACTGAAATTTTTGTCCAGAAATTTGGGTTTGTGCAAAGCGGCGTCATCAAGGAAATCTTTAGAGAAACCGATATCTACCCGCTTGTATGATGGGATAAAAAACTTATCTAAATACCGTGGTGTTTGTGATGGACCAATCGGTAATCTTGAGCCATAAAGCGCGTTTAAGTGTACTTTATAAGTTGGACTATTTAATAATTTATCCTGAAAAAATATAGAGAAATTCAAACGCTGATCAGTTGGCCTTTTTAGATAACCAGGATAAATTGTAGTTCCATTCTGGATATAACTATCTCCAATAATATCTTCATTGGCATGCATAACCGACATTCTGAAATAAGAAACCAGATCCTTAACAAACTCACCGCCTATACTAAAATCGGCGCCATAAGCATAACCGCGCGAG
>NZ_JBFTRT010001087.1:0-487 GCF_056399685.1 Pedobacter sp. 01N416 | reverse complement strand
GTTTTAAGATTGCGTAAATACTTCTTGAAATAAAAAAGCTTTAGAACGGTATCATTCCCCCTAGTGATACAAGTACATATCATCCAGCGTATGAATAAAAATTTACACTCTCTATCCCGCTATCTGCGTATTTTTTTGGGTAAGAAAATTAATTTAACGAAACATTTTAACTGCTGTATTGGCCGCTGGCTGTTTTTTTTATTAGCCTTTATTCTTTTCAACTTTGGGACAGCGTTTGGACAGACTTATAAAACCCATTATATTGCTCCAGCATTTTGGCAGTATTGGTCTAGTGCTAATGAATTAGTAGTTACCACCAACACATTAAACACTACAGTTACAGTTAAAAAAAGTGATGGCACGCTTTTAACTACGCTTAGCCCAACGCCTACAGTACCTGCGGTTTATCGGTTTGTTGGAGATTATACTACTGTGCCTCTAAATGGTTTAAATACTGTACTTTCTGATAGGGGGATAATTGTTGATG
>NZ_JBFTRT010001086.1:0-490 GCF_056399685.1 Pedobacter sp. 01N416 | reverse complement strand
CGTTAAACCTACCCACACGACCAACATATCCTTTAATCTGGCCGCTAAGGCTCATCCCTAAATTAGCTTTAATTTTTTTTTCAGGTAGCGGGAATTCGGTTCCATGGAGCATCTCGAGCGATAAAGCATGGCTGGCTCCGGTATCCATTAAAAACCTTGCCTCAACGGTTTTACCACCAGGAACATCAACAGTAGCTAAAATATACGGTTTCTGATTCTGAATCTCAATGGGTATTTTTTTGCCGCGGTATTTAATTTTGGCATCGTGGTCGTAAATAATCAGCCTATTTTCACTATACCTTATATCAACAATAAAGCTGTTAAAAAAACTGAAGCCAAGCAAACCGTAAATTTTCAGTCCCAAATGCCCCGACAGGTTAAAGAGATCTTCTTTTAAGATTGCCGTTGGTATATTCTTAATGCTTGTACTGCCTACTTTAACATCCAGACTTTGGGAAACATAGGCTTCTACTGTTTCAATGCCCAAGCC
>NZ_JBFTRT010001085.1:0-492 GCF_056399685.1 Pedobacter sp. 01N416 | reverse complement strand
ACCTAGAAGTAACAAAATTTTCAAAAAAATATTTTCTAATACATATTATCTGCTGGACATTGTTTATCACCTATGAACTGACAATGGTCTATATTGCCTTAGGAACCCTAGAAAAACTTTACATTTATTTAGTTTTTTACGCTATCAATATTTCATTCTTTTATCTTTTTGCAACATTATTGGATTATGTTTTCGAAGAAAGGAAACGTCGATATTTCAAAGGCATTGCAGGTTACCTATTATTGCTCAGCCTATACATGATAACTAAATCTGTTGCTGACTATTTGGTTAGTAGTTCGCCTGCTAACCCATCCAATTCCATCATTTATATAGAAGGTTTCTTGCAGCGAAATATCATGAGAGCATTATACTTCTCTATTTTGGCCATGTTTTATTGGGCTGCAGGTCATATATCCTATTTTCGTCGGCAGGCTGCGGAAGCTGAAAAGCGACAGTTAATTATTGAAAAAGAAAAGGCAGAGCTGGAAACCC
>NZ_JBFTRT010001084.1:0-494 GCF_056399685.1 Pedobacter sp. 01N416 | reverse complement strand
GTTTGGGCACCAACCAATCAGGCTTTAGCCAGTTTAGATGCAGCAATTGTTTCTGATCCAGCAAAATTAAAAGATTTTGTTGCCAACCATATTGCACTATCTACTTTCCCATTAAACAAAGAGGGCGATACCACAAGGTTGAAACTGCTTAATAATAAGTTTGGTGTTTTTACCAGCACTAAATTTGAAGAAGGCAATGTTTCTGTTGCTGGCCAGTTCGTAAAAAATGGAGTATTGTATACCGTAGATCAGGCTGTTCCAACCAAACAGAATATTTGGGATTATATGCTCAATAGTACTGATGGTGCTTTGCAAAAAAACTACATTAATAACCTGTCGATTACCGTTATCGATACCGCAAACGCTACTGTTATTGGTTATAATGCATTGGGAAATCCAATTTTTGCCCCCAATCCACCAATGATATCCAGAAATACTTACTGGGTAAATGTAGCCGATTTGAGAGACGAAAGCCAGCAATACACTTATTTTAT
>NZ_JBFTRT010001083.1:0-496 GCF_056399685.1 Pedobacter sp. 01N416 | reverse complement strand
TCTTAAATGTTTTAAAAGCGAGGTATTACAATCTTTACAGTCTATTTCTTTCAAATGAATGGGTTTGCCGATACTGATTTTTAACTGGTGACCATTTTTGTTGAATAACTCTGAAATAAGCTTTGCTGTTTGTAACGAAGGGTGTATAAATTTCAGCAGGCTAAAAAAGATGCCATTATTACCATGAAAATATACCGGTAGTATGGGTACATTGGCTTTTGAGATGATTTTCCCAACCACGGGATGCCATTCACGGTCGGTAATCTGATTTTTTCTGAATTTATAAGAAGAAACTTCGCCTGCCGGAAAAATAGCAACAGGACTACCATCTTTTAAAACTTTTAAAGTTGTTTTTAATCCGCTAATACTTGATGAATCCTGAACTTTTTCGAACGGATTTACCGCGATAATACATTTCTCCAGATTTGGGATTTTTTTTAACAGAAAATTCCCCATAAACATCGTATCAGGTCGGTAATTGGCAAGAGTACTTAAT
>NZ_JBFTRT010001082.1:0-500 GCF_056399685.1 Pedobacter sp. 01N416 | reverse complement strand
CAATTGATTTTGTGAACAGGAAAGAAAAGCCTTTGGCGCTTTATATTTTCTCAGACAATAAACAGAACCAAAATAAAATTATTACTGAAACAAGTGCAGGCGGAACCTGTGTAAATGATGTATTGGTCCATATCGGTAATCCTAATTTGCCTTTCGGCGGGGTAAATAATAGTGGCATAGGCAGTTGTCATGGTGTTTTTGGTTTTAAAACCTTTTCGCACGAAAGGGCAGTGGTTTTCCAGTCGAAGTTGGGATTAACCAAGATGATTTATCCGCCTTACGAAAAAAAAATGGGCTTGTTAAAATGGCTAAAGAAATTGATGTAAAAATATTCCGCGGATTCCGTGTTTCCGTGGCAAAATAATTCATACAAAAAGCCTATTTTGGATTCATGGATTTAGAACAGCTTAAATACCCGATTGGCCAATTTTCAATGCCAGACGTTTTCGATCAAAAACAAATCGACATATGGATTTCCGAAATAGAAGCTTTGCCTAATC
>NZ_JBFTRT010001081.1:0-500 GCF_056399685.1 Pedobacter sp. 01N416 | reverse complement strand
CCATTGTCGATAGTATAAGTGATGCCGCCATTGCTTCCTGTACCGCCCGATCCATAAGAACCGCAAATAACATATACTTCGTTACCTGCTGTTACCAGCGAGCGGGTGTAGTTTTCAAGATCGGCCCATGGTCCTTGGTTATTATTTGGTGCCTGAGGCATCATGTTGCTCATTAAGAACGTAGAAGAATTTGCGGCTACAGAGGCTGTTCTATCTGCTGAAGGGCAGTTATGGCCACGATCAAAACCTGAACCTGAATAGCTGCTGCTCGATACTTGGTACCATCCAGAAGGCAAAGTATTATCTGCTCTAAAATCGTCTTGGCGAGGAGTTGAACCTAAATCAGATGATCCAATGTGCCAGCTTACCCAATTAGGTGTAGCCCTTGTTTTGCTGTAAGAAAGTGTATAATAAGTGCGTTCCATCAGGTAATTTTCTGGATAAGAAGTACTGGCAACAGCATTGCTTGGGTTACCCATTAAAAGATGACTGTTATCTCC
>NZ_JBFTRT010001080.1:0-504 GCF_056399685.1 Pedobacter sp. 01N416 | reverse complement strand
CCTGTTAACTTTATCGTTATTCACATTTTTAACAACATCCCAAAGCGGGTTATCGAATTCCGAATAGATGCTTGCCAGATGCAGAACCCTGTTTCCGTTGATATCTTGGTAATTCTGAACATCGTAAGCAGAACTAAACCGCATCAACTGAAGCAAAGATCCGTTAGCACCTTTATTTGCCTTATCATTATTAGAATTGATGTAGTTGAAAGTGCTTGTTAGTTTCAGTATCGGTGAAATGGTACCAACTGCAGTTATCCTCGATGAGATCCGCCTATAACTTGTTGTAGGGATTGTTCCTTTACTATCGGTGTATTCGTTAGACCAACGATAAGAGAACTGTTCAGTTCCTCCCTCAAAAGACAAGTTGTGTTTTTGTGTAAAACCAGTTTCGAAAAAATTATGGATATTATCGTAAAGTGGTGTACTTGGTAAAAATGCCGGCCCAAAAAAGTTAGAACTTCCACCATCGTAAACTCCATTAGAAACCCCCGAGTTGTACTT
>NZ_JBFTRT010001079.1:0-504 GCF_056399685.1 Pedobacter sp. 01N416 | reverse complement strand
CCCAAGCGGCTTCAATTAATTTCTTTAAATCTGAATACATGATGTTTTTAAATTTTACGCAAAATAAATCAATTTTTGCTTATTAAATGGTTAATTGTTTAAATTGTTTTGTAGATAGGTTAACTGGTTAATCGTTTGAATTGGTTAACTGGGTCTGCGGGGTGCTTAATCGTTAAATTCTTATGAATTAGGTTAATTGTGGTTAGGCGTATTCTGCAGCTAACCGATTAACCAGTTTCTACAATTAATCAACATAGGAATTAACCTAATTATGTATTTTTGAATTTTATGACAGAGACAGAAAAACTTAGGATAGATAAATATTTGTGGGCGATCAGGTTGTTTAAAACACGGAGCTTGGCCACCGATGCCTGTAAAGCAGGAAGAGTGAAACTCAAAGGACAGAATATTAAACCTTCTGCTATTGTGAAAGTTGGTGAGGTTTATCAGGTATCGAAAGGGATTGAAAAGAAAATTATCGAAGTGGTAGAACTGTCGTACAAC
>NZ_JBFTRT010001078.1:0-505 GCF_056399685.1 Pedobacter sp. 01N416 | reverse complement strand
GTATTCATAAGTTAAATGATCAGGGTTGTAGTTGGTTAATTTAATAAAACCTTCCTGACCCGTTCCTAAACGTTTGGTATCAATCGAATTTTTGAAACTTTCATCAACAATGGCTTCTTTCTTAGCATCAAAACTGCTAATGGCCTTCATTTCTTCATCAGCATTTTTAGCAAACTGAACACTTTGTACAAACCAGGCATTACCCGCGGCCGTTGCATTACGCTGCATTTTATACGATCCATTCTGAGGATCTTGCGTAATAATGTACTTGGTATTTAACATATCCAACACATCCTGGTTAACACTTTTTGTTAATTGGTTATCTACCAACTCCTGAAAACGTTTTAACCTCGCGGAGTGGAAACCACCAACGGTTTTATGGAAATAAGAAGTTTCGGCACTTTTAAACGGATCGCCCAACGATAAATCGAAAACCCTAAAGTTTGGATCTTTATCAGCCGCGATAAAATTATCTACATCTCTAGGCTGGTAATGGTTGTTCAGG
>NZ_JBFTRT010001077.1:0-506 GCF_056399685.1 Pedobacter sp. 01N416 | reverse complement strand
GTAGTTTTCTCACTTCATTAAAATCATTTAGGTAATATTTTGCTTCCGAAATGTTGTTGCCAACTTTAATGGTAAAAGCATCATCTGGTAATGCCCTGAAAATATCTTCATCAGTATGATCATCACCAAGGGCCAAAATAAAATCAGGTTTTTTATCGTACAACCAGTTAAGGGCAGCCTTGCCTTTGTTAACCTCCATATTTTTAAACTCAATTACCTTATTGCCCGGCATAAGTTGCAGGCCTTTATCTGCAGCTAAAATTTTCATATGGCTGATAATTTCATTGGCCCTTAAATCGCCAAGTCCTTCTTCTGCTTTCCGATAATGCCAAACCAGTGAGTAACTTTTTTCTTCAATAAACGATCCTGGAGTACGGTCTGTATAGGTTTCTAGTAAAGTTTTTATTTCCTGTTTCCATTGGTCGGTAAGTAAGGGCAGGCTGTTCCATTTATCTTCGAACGATTTTTGCCAGGCACCATGTTCTGCAATCAGATCTACCTTTAGG
>NZ_JBFTRT010001076.1:0-506 GCF_056399685.1 Pedobacter sp. 01N416 | reverse complement strand
ACTCAAGGCCGATCTTTTGGTAACTGGAGCGGCAAATGCCAAATGACTAAAAGTAGAATTGAAACTCGTTTCGCTTAAATTGTTTCGCGAAAGATTGGTTAAACCAGCACTCATTCCCACATCAATGGTGGTTAAAGTTATTCCGGCATAAGATGCAGGGTTTTGCATATTAATATAATTGAACCCTGTTACTTTACCTACTGCGGTAGAAATTCCACCCATTGCTCTAAGCTGGGGCAACAAAGATCCCTTTATATTTCCAAGTCCATATCTTGAATATGGTGATGAAGTGGTAACCTGTGCCTGAGCACTTAAACCACAAACTAGAACGAGTATGGCTGCAATATAATTTATTCTTTTGTACATTATAATCTGCAATAGCTTCATTTAATCCTTTTAATACTAAGTAAGGATCTTTTATAATTTGAGGCGCAAAGATGCTGTTTTGTAATTGTTTATACAAAAAATTAGCATCACCCCCCGTTATAATTACCTTCAGAGCACTT
>NZ_JBFTRT010001075.1:0-511 GCF_056399685.1 Pedobacter sp. 01N416 | reverse complement strand
GGGCTAAAGAACGTATTTTCTCTGTTCGTGATGAATTTGGCCAATGGGATCCAAAACGCCAACGTCCTGAACTTTGGAATATTTACAACGGTAAAATCCACAAAGGAGAAAATATCYGTGTATTCCCGATCAGTAACTGGACGGAGCTTGATGTTTGGAATTATATCCGCAGAGAGAAAATAGACCTGCCAAGTATTTATTTCTCGCACGAACGCGATTGTATCACCAGAAATGGACAGCTGATGGCTGCTTCACCATTTTTAAATATGGATGATGAAGATGTGGTAGAACGTAAACAGGTTCGTTTCCGTACCGTGGGCGATATGTCTTGTACTGCTGCGGTAGAATCGGATGCGACTTTGATTGATGATATTATTTCTGAAATCAGCGCTTCTAAAATTTCAGAGCGTGGTGCCCGTATGGATGATAAAGTTTCTGAAGCCGCAATGGAAGACAGAAAAAAGGGGGGATATTTTTAAGGCGTATCAAGTAATAAGTATCAGGTATCGAG
>NZ_JBFTRT010001074.1:0-513 GCF_056399685.1 Pedobacter sp. 01N416 | reverse complement strand
ATTACATTCCCATCAACTGTTAGTGGCGTATATGGTGCTACAACCGTATTCGCTTGTGCTAAAGTAGAATTTAGCCAGGTTAAGCGAGTCTGTTTATCTGGGGTTCCTACCCCAGCATCGGCCAAAACTTCGTTGCCTACTGTAATTTTGGCATCGATTACTTTCGATTTCCCATTGGCTTTAACTGTAAATTTTCCAGCATAAATACCTGCAGCAGTATTTTTAGGAATGTTGACCGTAATCCACATCGGCTGAATTTTGCCAGAGGCTACATTTACATTTTCGACCAAAGGTTTGTTATCATAACTTGTTCCATTGGTATTTAAGCAGTTAATGTATTTTGAAGAAATTACTTTTCCGGCTGAATTTTTTAAATCACCGAAGCTAACCACTACATTTTTCAGATCTTTTAAAGCAAATACGCCTAATTGAAAAGCATAGTTTTCACCTTTGCCAGCCGATCCTGTAAAAGTATTTGCAGCGCCTTTTTGCACCCAGCGATAAGGTAAATCG
>NZ_JBFTRT010001073.1:0-514 GCF_056399685.1 Pedobacter sp. 01N416 | reverse complement strand
GCCTGCATCGTTTACATAAAAACAACCGTTTATGAAAACGAAAAAATTAAGCGCCATCAAATCATATCACTTCCAGGAAGTGATATTTAGTTATTCCCTTAAACTCTTGTTAAAGAACGTTATTTGTTCTCCATCGTAATGCGCGTGCCGGAATTCCGAGTATAAAATAGCCCAATAAGAAACAGGGTTGGTGTGAGAGAGCGCACTGATTTCCCGTGGGTTAATTTAGCTTGGTACCAGCCCTTTATTGCTTTTAGGCAACTGTGCAGTACTATGGTTATTCGCATTCCCAAGGTAGGTATCTTTTTTCTAATAAGCAATACGGTTTGCCGTATCTGCATATTTTATGTGGAAGGGGCTGGTTTTTAATCCATTTGTATTTTTCTTTTTTACCATCAATTTATGACTTTATCTGATAATAATGCTGGAGACCCTTCTTTGAAAACAGCTCAACAGGTGCTGGAATTATTTTATGATCACTACAGTGTCGATAAGGTAAAGCTGGTGTTATTGG
>NZ_JBFTRT010001072.1:0-515 GCF_056399685.1 Pedobacter sp. 01N416 | reverse complement strand
ATGTACGCTTTCGGAGGTTTTAATTCTTTCTTTTCCTGATTCGTCTTTTACTTTGACAATTCCACCGCCGGCCTGAATAGCAGCAACTTTATCAAATTGCTGCTTAAAATCATTTCGCATCGCCGCCGGAAGAGGTCGTGGTGTGCCTGCAGATTCGAAAAAATTATCGGGTGTAGTCCAACCGCTTATTACACGGTATATACGATCTTCGTTTTTAAAATCTTCATCAAAACTTAGCTGGTAACGGATAAAAATAAAAATGAGGATGCAGCTTGCCATTCCGATAGAAAGGCCCAAAATATTGATAAAAGTATAACCTTTATTTTTCCAAAGGTTTCGCCAGGCGATTTTCAAATTTAATTTAAACATATCAAATAATTAGTAAAATGAAATCTGCAAGTGTTTGTGCCAATTTTATACCAAGAGCAAAACAAAACATAAATAACTAAATATCAACAATATACAAATAAACAAAAAGAAAAAATGTCCGTTTATGAACAGTACCTGTACGGTTC
>NZ_JBFTRT010001071.1:0-515 GCF_056399685.1 Pedobacter sp. 01N416 | reverse complement strand
AGCTATCCGTACTTACCTGGCTGAAGAAGGTTTAACCAACTCTGTAATTAATTTCTATAAAAACATAGACCAGGCAAAACCCGGACAAGAGGTTCAGATTATTGCCATTAAAAACCAGTTGGGCATTGATGATGAATACTTGGATGACCGGATAAAAATGGCCCTAAAAAAAATAAAACAGGGCGATAAACAAGGTGCTTGTGAGGATTTTTTATTTGTTAAATATATGGGGAGTAAAATGGTTGATGATTATTTAGCAAAGTATTGTAAGTAAATGAAAAACACAAGCAGATTTTTTGCCCTATTGGATATCATCAGCATTGCATTATTGGCTAAACAGTTTTGGCAGATTTTAACACACCTGAACGAAATTCCCGATCAGATACTCTCGCAGGCCAAGGTTGTTTTATTGCTGCCCTTATTTGTGTCGCTTTTTGTATCGGCAGCGGGTTTAATCTTATTTAAGAAATTCGGTTTTATTACCTATTATATTCAGTTTCCATTCCGTTTGGTGT
>NZ_JBFTRT010001070.1:0-519 GCF_056399685.1 Pedobacter sp. 01N416 | reverse complement strand
GTAGTGAAATCGCGGGTTAGGGGCTGATTGGTTAAAGTAGCCCTGATCATTTCTACAGGAATTAAGTTCTCTTTAATCACCGCATCGTGAAAAGCTTTAAAGCTCATCTTACCACTATCAACCAGTTCTTTTTTCAGGGCAAAAAGCTGAAGACCGCCGGTAAGGTAAGCCACCTGGTATAAAGGACTATAATCGCCTTTGAAAGATCTTCGTACTTCGCCTTCTGCATTGGCGCGTTCGTGCCCTACACGATCGACCAGAAAATCGACACACTGTTGAGGAGTCCATTTACCCAGGTGAAAGTTTAGCGAAAAAAGAATCCTGGCACAACGGTGCATGCGCCAGAAAAGCATGCCCATTTTTTCTTCGGGAGTTTTGGCAAAACCTTTATCGTAGAGTAAAAGCTCCCAGTATAATGGCCAGCCTTCTACACTAAAAGGGGTTTTAAAAGGATCGCGATAGCTTTTATAACGGTTATTGATAAAATACTGATAATGATGACCAGGCAAGAGTTCGTGC
>NZ_JBFTRT010001069.1:0-520 GCF_056399685.1 Pedobacter sp. 01N416 | reverse complement strand
ATCTTACTGCTGATTATCCATGCAGAGATTGAAATCAAGAAGGAGCCCGAAATGAATTTAAACGACCAGAATAAACGGGTGCTATTTTTCGCGGAATAGTTTCGGGTATTCAATTACCAATCCATACGGATCGGTTTTTAGCTCGGCCTTAAATGTCGATTTTTCGTTTTCATACAGGTATACCGAATTTGATATTTTAGTATAATACTGCCTTACAGGTATTATCAGATCAGCAATAATGTCTATGTATATCACCTCGATCCTATTGCTCAATTGCCCAATAAAAACCAACCTTCTTATCGGCAATGTATTGGTAAAAGGTGTTAATGAAATATCAATATCGACACAACCATCAAATCGATGATCAATCTTATTGTTGACCAGCCAATGATCACCTTTCTTTTCTAGAAGAAGTGTTTTTTCATTTCCGCCCAATATGACATTTATTTCAACGAAATAGGTTTCCCACAACGTATCCGTAAGAATTTTATATAAGATTTTAGTCGCCTGGTTATTAACC
>NZ_JBFTRT010001068.1:0-521 GCF_056399685.1 Pedobacter sp. 01N416 | reverse complement strand
GTATATATGAAGATCTGGAGCGTTACGATTCTGCTTATGTGCATTTTAAACAGTCTCTAAATTTATATCAGGAAGATCATAATGACCTCGGGAGTATCGAGGTCATTAATAATTTGGGCGATATCCTCCGTAAAACAGGCCGGTACAAGGAAAGTATTGTGCTAACCGAAACAGCGTTGAAACTGGCCGAAAAGATGGGTAATATCTATCAGTTAAGCTCCTGCTGCAGAGATTTGGGCAAGGCATTCGAACTGTTGAACAACATGGACAGCGCCTACCACTATGTAAAACTTGGCTATAAATACACGATCGATCTGTATTCGGAAGACGGTGCCCGGCAGGTAGCTTTTTTGCAGGTGCTTTACGATATCAATAAAAAATCGGATGAGATAAATAAACTGAAAAACGATCGGAAGGTGAACAGGATCATTGCTTTTTCTGCCACAATTGTAGTCATATTATTGGTTGTTTTGGGATTTGTTATTTTTAGCAGACAAAGGTTAAAATTAAGAGATCAACAG
>NZ_JBFTRT010001067.1:0-523 GCF_056399685.1 Pedobacter sp. 01N416 | reverse complement strand
AGGATAAGGAGGTAGGAAAAAAGATGTCTTAGGCTTTCAATTTGATTAATTGGGAACATGTATTATGACGTATCGGCGTTAAAAGCCCAATGGGCTGAGACATTATATTAGTAAGGGGTTTGATTTTAAGTCAAAAAATAAGCCTTTGCAAAGAAGGTAAAATAAGAGTTTAAATAATTTTTCGATTAAACTCCCTTTAACTTTTAATCAAAGACTTACTAGACTTTTTCAGTCCAACTTCAAACACTCAAATATTTCTGAAAAACTCTCAATTTTAAAATAAGCTAAAAAATGTTGAATTCAATAAAAGGAGCATTAATTCTGTTAAAAAGCGCTATTTTGAACTTGATTTTATGTTGTTAAACAGCGTAAGCAGTGGAATTAATTGTTCAACTGTAGTCCCCAAAAGTGCACTTGAAGGGAGGATTGAAAAATCCTCCCTTTTTTTTGTCTACGATCATGACGCGTAAATCTCTCATTTTTAGTTAGTTAAATGAAAGCATATTCATGCTAGGTATTCGAT
>NZ_JBFTRT010001066.1:0-528 GCF_056399685.1 Pedobacter sp. 01N416 | reverse complement strand
TCGCTAAGCACAGACCTCACTTTTGTGACTTCTTCATTTTTTTTTGATAGTGAGATGAAAACAATCATATGTTTTTTGGGGATGATTTTACAACATTCTTTTGATATAAGAAAAGGAACTGATCTAATATTAACCTGCGGATTTGTTCGGAATCCTGTTTCAAATCAATGTATTCGCCAATTCTTATAAAGGCATCCTCAAATGTAGTAAGAATGCTAAATTCATTAATCAGTAGAAATTGAAACTGATTAATTTCTATGGATTCAACATTTGAAAAATGATTAATATATAAATAATATTTGGTACCAGTCTGGCCGTTAAACCGCTTAAATTCAACATTATTGCATAAGATAAAATTATTATCTTTTAATAGCTTTTTGATTTCATAATTGCCCGATGGCATGATATTTCCTACCAACTCCACTGATCCAAAATATTGCCCCTCCATGTAAAAAACATTGTCAAGAGCCAATTTTAGCCTGAACTTTTCATGCCGGAAAAAAGTTTCCGTAACAATATCTTTTGAAA
>NZ_JBFTRT010001065.1:0-530 GCF_056399685.1 Pedobacter sp. 01N416 | reverse complement strand
GGAATAGGGTCTGTACTTTGCCTTTTATATTGTTCATAAATCTTTTTTAATATTGTGAAATGGTCATTCCCCTGATTTCCGCCCCGTTGATGGTTTGTTGTAAGCCCAGGGTGATCACATTTTTTTTGTTTTTTCCAAGATGGAGCCAGCACTCTGGTAAATAAAATTCACGTTGCGGACCAGCCTCCCAATAACGGCCTATATTGTGCCCGTTAAGGTAAATAAAGCCATTGCCAGAGGCATTGATCAATAAACGGGACAAAGCCTCCCTGTTAAGGGATTTAGAAAGTTCAAATTCAGTTCTGTACCAGGTAAATAAAGCATTTTGTTTTCCTTTTGGTTGTATGTTATTTCCTTTTCGGGCAACTTTAAATGTGGTATCTAATTTTATCTCTTCCCAGGAACGGTCATTATAACCGGGTGAAATAAAATGATTTTTAATGCCAGCTAAATCGGTAGCTATCTGCCAACTAATGGCCTTTTGTATATTGTTAACTGTATCGCTATAACCAGCATTGCGTATACCACAC
>NZ_JBFTRT010001064.1:0-532 GCF_056399685.1 Pedobacter sp. 01N416 | reverse complement strand
TAATAATATAGGGCAAAGTGATCAAAACCACCCATACCAGAATGTGCAGGGTAATTTTTATCCACTTTTTGGAGAAATTAATCGTCATTATTTTTTCTTTGGCGCTTTGCATCGCTAAGTTATTATTTATTATGTTTTTTTTAATGTGTTTCTTCATGCCGATCCGATAGCTATCTGATTTATTTCAAGGTAAATGCGAAATGTTTTAAGATCCCCGCCTGCGCGGGAATAACTATACTTTTGTTTGGATACTTAATACTACTCGTATCTTAATGCATCGATAGGATCTAAATTAGATGCTTTTTTGGCTGGATAATAGCCGAAGAAAACACCTGTAATGGCACATACAACAAAGGAAATAATAATTGAAGATTCAGCAATTAAAATTGGCCAGTTTAAGAAATAGGAGATGAGGTACGTTGAACTTACACCCAAAACTACTCCGATAATTCCGCCGGTAATGCTGATTAAAATGGCCTCTATTAAAAATTGCATCAAAACATCTTGTCCGCGGGCACCTATTGACATACGC
>NZ_JBFTRT010001063.1:0-533 GCF_056399685.1 Pedobacter sp. 01N416 | reverse complement strand
GGTACTTGATTCTTAGTAATCTATTAAAATCAATAGCCAGGCAAGGCCTTAAAAATTCCTTTTCACTATCCTTTCAATCGCTTTGCCCCAAAATTCGCCTAAAGATGCGGCGCCTAATTTATTTGGATGCAGGTAAAAAGTACCAGCCTGCCCTTTCTCAGGAATCAACTCGGTAAGGTGGTGTTTTTTAAAATAATTGAATGCTTTTTTATCCCCTACAAAAACATGCTTTGGATTAGTTAAACCATAATTTGCCACAAGGCTATCAATTTTTGGAATATAAGCCTGTAATCTCAACAAGCCCTCTTCCATATATTTTGAGCTATTATAGGTATTGGGACTATACCAGATAGGATGCTGCAACACCACAATGGCCTTAGGAAAATCGGCCAATAACTTATCTACAATGGTTTTTACATTTTCAATATATCGATCAGGCGAAACCGGAGCTCCATGCGGTCCTTTTATAGCGCTATCGTTGGTACCGAGCTTTAACGAAAAAATCAATAATGCCTCTTTATTGGTAAATGCAC
>NZ_JBFTRT010001062.1:0-533 GCF_056399685.1 Pedobacter sp. 01N416 | reverse complement strand
GGCTGCTATACCGGCATCATCAAACCTTGGAAATTCTGCATTTGGATTTTCTGGTGTCCAGTGATCGCGCCAATAAGCCGGAACATTAACCGTAGTACTTGCAGGTGCTTTTGATTTGCTATCAAAAAACACCTTTCCGCCAAACCTGGTTACAAAGTTTGTACTTAAACTCAATGTTTTGTAAGAAATGGCCACATTAAAGCCAATACCAAAAGAATTGGTAGACTCGAACATAGGAACCTGATCTTTTTCAGTAATTTTTCCATCGCCATTAGTATCTTCATAATACAGCCAACCAACTTGTGGTACCCTGTTGTTAATGGTATATGTTGGGTATTGATTGAGAAGTGCATCTACATCCGCTTGTGTTCTCAGCATCCCCTTCGAAATCAATCCATAGTTGCCACTGTTATATTTATTGGGATCCGTTCCGAACTGGTATTTTAAATCAGGATAGGTAATATCCCATAACTGAAATTCATTATAAAACATCTGATCAATCCGACTATTGGCAAAACCAAAGAGAATATCGG
>NZ_JBFTRT010001061.1:0-538 GCF_056399685.1 Pedobacter sp. 01N416 | reverse complement strand
ATTTTATACGAAACCACCCTGGATAAAGAAAAGGGAATAAAATTTCTTTTTGAAATCTTCGGCATCCCAGCTGCATTGTCGGTTATCGGCTACAGCGTTGTCGTGACCTACAAAAAAGACTACAGTGCAAAAGCAAAAGATATCTTCCTCAAATATTCTTCCAAACACTCCTTTAAAGACCATTTGGGCCTACAGGCTGAAATTCAACGGGAAACTCTTATTTTACTCAAATGCTGGATCCCAGATACGAAAATTCAGCAAAGGAAAATTGTTTTATTTGTCGAGGATATCGACCGCTGCAATGAAGGGAAAGTTATTCAGATCATTGATTCATTGAGGATATTACTAGAAGACCCTGAAATTGCACAAAGACTGGTTATAATTGCTGCCATTGATGAACGGATCCTAAAACTTGCCATAAAAAACAAATATGATAGCCTGCTTGGGGTTGAGAAAAAGGAACAGGGCAAACATACACTGGAACTACAAAAAATTACGGATGAGTATATGGATAAGCTGTTTATATCCGGCATTAAAC
>NZ_JBFTRT010001060.1:0-545 GCF_056399685.1 Pedobacter sp. 01N416 | reverse complement strand
GACAGGAATCAGAGCGAAGGATAAAATCGACTAACACAAAGTTTGTATTAAGTAAAATATAGCTTCTGCTTCCCTTCAAAAACCGCAGACACAAAAACTATTTGTAAAATTGTACATGACGACAATCAGCACCACATTAGTTTCTATTTTAATTCCCTGCGTTGCATTAATTACTTCCTGCAAAAGCAATAAATCCGAGGCAGAAAATGCGAAAGCCGTTTTAGATACTGTTTCTTTAAGCAGTAAAAATTTCGCGTTAGCCTATCAGGACGGAGATAAAATTGTAGCCACGAGTATCGATACCATGAAACAGATTTCGTTCGGCGGTGCTACCGATCCGGCTATTTCTCCTGATGGAAATAAACTGGCATATACYCTGAGCGATTCGGCCGGGAACAGATCCATTTGGATTGCTGATATGGAAAACAAGAGCCAGGGTAAATTGCAGGTAAATAGTAATAATTATTATCAGGCCATGTGGTCGCCTGATGGAGCTGCGATCGCTTTCAATATTTTTAACAGTAAAAACTTATGGAAGATAGGTG
>NZ_JBFTRT010001059.1:0-546 GCF_056399685.1 Pedobacter sp. 01N416 | reverse complement strand
GAACCGAGGCTGTAGAAGGCGCCATGAAACTAGCTAAACGTTATACTGGCCGTAAAGGTTTTATTGCTTGCAAAAATGCTTACCACGGGAGTACACAAGGTGCCGAAAGTTTAATGGAAAGCGATTTCTATTCCTCCGGCTACGGCCCATTCTTGCCACATGTAAGTTTTATCGAGCATAATAATATAGCAGATCTTAATAAAATCACTTCAGAATTTGCTGCTGTTTTTATCGAACCCATTCAGGGTGAAGCCGGAATCCGGGTAGCCGATTTAAGCTATATGCAGGCTTTGCGGACAAAATGCACAGAAACCGGAACTTTGTTAATCTTCGACGAAATACAATCTGGTTTCGGCCGCAGCGGCAAGATGTTTGCTTTCGAGCATTATAATGTTGTGCCCGATGTGCTGCTCCTGGCGAAGGGAATCGGTGGTGGAATGCCAATTGGGGCTTTTATAAGTTCACTAGAGATTATGTCGGTATTATCACATTCCCCAATTTTGGGTCACATGACTACTTTTGGTGGTCATCCGGTTTGTTGTGCTG
>NZ_JBFTRT010001058.1:0-546 GCF_056399685.1 Pedobacter sp. 01N416 | reverse complement strand
GGTTCTGCCCCATTCGTTGTAGCAGCTACGGTTACGGTAGCGGTAGTATTATCGATAATATTAATGCTTGCAGGCGTATTACTTATGGTTACCAATGGGTTGCTCGAGTTGGTTAAAGTTGCTATTACGGTTTCGGTACCCTCTACAGTATTATCGGTTAATACCGGGATGGTTATCGTTCCTGTGGTTTGTCCAGCTGGAATGGTAATCGTTTTCGTTACCACCGTACTGTAATCGCTACCTTCTGTCGCTGTTCCGACTAAAGTGTAAGTTAAGGTAGTTGGTTGAGAAGATGGATTACTTAGTGTAACCGTAAAGGTTCCGTTTGAAGGGCCGTTTTCGTTACCTGGTGTGCCTGCAGTAATGGAGGCCACTGAAGTATCATTATCTGTAATATTAACTGTTGCAGGCGTAGTACTAGCCGTGATTGAAGCATTGTTTGTGGCAGCTGCCATAGTCAAAATAACCGTTTCAGTACCTTCTGCAATGTTATCGTTCAATACCGGTACACTTACTGTTGCTGTTGTTTGTCCGGCAGGGATAGTT
>NZ_JBFTRT010001057.1:0-547 GCF_056399685.1 Pedobacter sp. 01N416 | reverse complement strand
GTAGTAATTAGTAAGCGATCCTTTTCCGTTAGGATTATATTTAATAGCCATTTGGAAAAGTTCAGCAGATTTAGCATATTTCTTTGCTTTCATTAAAGCTAAACCAGCTTCCGCTAAAGCGTCGGCATTGTTTGAATCAATTTTAGCAGCCTCAATAATATTCTTTACCGCTAAACTATCTTGACCAGCTTGCAATTGTGACTTTCCTAAATAAAGATAATCGTTTCCTAAGATTCTAGTTTTATCCTTTTCCTTGGCAAAAAACTCAGTCATGCTGGTTAAAGCTGCTGGATAATTTTTATTCTCATAAGCAGCCCACCCTTTAAGTCTAGCTACTGTATTTGCCTTTGGATTATTTGCTGGAACTTGCAAAGAAGTGGCTACCTGCTCTAAGGTTTTGAAATCTTTTGCGTAGAATAAAAATTGAGCATAACGCAATTGAGATTCCAAAGATTTATCCGTTAAATCCATGTATTTTTTATAGTTCTCAATCCCTTTAGCTGCTTTTTCTTTATCAACACCAAAGCTACTCCACTGTAAATATAAC
>NZ_JBFTRT010001056.1:0-548 GCF_056399685.1 Pedobacter sp. 01N416 | reverse complement strand
GAGCAATGTCGGTTTATCGGCCATTATTTTGGCAAGTTTATCCCTTGTGTTGTTATGGTACCTGCTAATTAAAGGTAAAACAAAAGTTTTACGCATTTTAGCTGGCTTTCAGGTGACGATGATCCTTTTGGCCATTAGTTACGCGCATTTTCCAAACTTTATTCGTTTAAAGAACGGAGATGCGATTTCGTTGCTAGAAACCGTTGGACCCGAAAAAACAATTTACAGTTTGGGTTTAGCACTTTTATTGGGGAGTGTATTGATTCTGCCTTTTTTGGGGTATCTGTTTTATAAGTTCCAGAAGAAAGAGGAATAAATATTCTTTTTTGTAAGATCGTTATGCTGAATTTATTTCAGCATCTTTCCTGCAATAAGGAGATTGTATCATAAAGGCGATTTCAGCCCAGATGCTGTCATGTTGAGCYTGTCGAAACAMCTTAAAGSGTATTTAAACAGGTCCTTCGACAAGCTCAGGATGACAAATCTATATTTATGATACAACCTCGACGACCTCAAGAATCATTACTGGATTATACTCTTTGTATCCT
>NZ_JBFTRT010001055.1:0-548 GCF_056399685.1 Pedobacter sp. 01N416 | reverse complement strand
ATTTCGGCTATTTTGGCAATGGTGTATATTGGATTTTGCATGCTATTATATTCAGAAAAATACGGTAATCGCTATTATTTTTACGAATTTCAGTAAATAATTATGAAAAGCGGTAAACAAGAAGCAGTATTATTAGATAAAAAACAAGCGTTGGTAAAAGCCGAGCATTTTTGTGCTTACCAGGAGCGCTCGCAAAAGGAAGTACGGTATAAACTGGTAGAATGGGGTATGCGTGGCGATGAACTGGAAGAAATTATAAGCGAGTTGATTTTGAATAATTTTTTAAATGAAGAAAGGTTTGCTAAAAGTTATGCATCGGGCAAATTCAACATTAAACATTGGGGGCGTGTTAAAATTAAACAGGGTTTGAAATTAAAGGGTGTGCCCGATAAAATTCTGCAAAAGGCAATTTACAGCATCGATGATGATGATTATTTACAAACGATAGAAAAATTGGCCATCAAAAAAGTGGAGAGTTTGAACGAAAATGATCTGTTTAAAAGAAAAAATAAGCTAATGAGCTACCTTCAGGCAAAAGGTTTTGAAAC
>NZ_JBFTRT010001054.1:0-549 GCF_056399685.1 Pedobacter sp. 01N416 | reverse complement strand
GCCTTGGCCTATAGCCTGGGTTATTATAATGGCGATTATAGCCCTATTGGAGGCAATGGCGCTTTTGCCCATACGTATGTGGGAACAAATGGCGATCTTACTGGCCGGCCATTATTTAATGGAAACATTAGCAACAGTACCTACAGCATTGCCAAAATAAACAACGATGCAACAGTGGGTTATAGTTACGGTTACGATCAGCTTAACCGCATTAAAAATGTAAACCAGCACGATATTGGTACGGGTAACTGGAACTTCGGCAGTGCCAACGATAAATTTAAAGAAAGCTTTGGTTACGATGGTAACGGTAATATTTTAAACCTGCAGCGCAATAACCAGGGCGGAAGTACCATGGATAATCTGGGTTATGTGTATAACCGCGATGGCGCAGGTAAACTATTGAACAACCGTTTGGCTGCCGTAACTGATGCGGTAGGGGTAACCAATGGAAACGATATTGGCAACAATAGTTATACCTATGATGAAATAGGTAACTTAAAAACCGATGCTGCCGAAGGCATCAGCAACATTGATTGGAGTGTTTATGGT
>NZ_JBFTRT010001053.1:0-555 GCF_056399685.1 Pedobacter sp. 01N416 | reverse complement strand
AGGCAATGTCGATTGTTCCTTCAACAGTTTCTCGGTATCGATAATGATCTGCCTTTCGCTCCTGAAATATTCTGGAACCAGGTTAACGCCATTGGTCATTCCTGCTAAACTCATTAATTCGGCAGTATCTACAATCGAAACGAAATAGACATCCGAACGGCTCGATTGACCATGGTTATCCATCGCTTTGATGAAAAAGTAAAGTTCATCACCTGGTTTCATGCCAAGGCTTTTTAAGTCGATCTGTTTACTTAACGTGAGGTTCTTTTTATTATCAAACCCAGTATTAAACGATAGTTTTTTCTCGGTGAAACTCACCCCTTCACCTTTACCACTGGCCATGGTTGCCGATATATAGGCGTCGTTGATGCCATAGTCATCTGTAAGTGATACGTTCAGGTTAATCTTTTGCGGCTGACCGATATCAATCGTGGTATGCTGTTTGGGTTGCGTAATTTTAATCGTAACGGGTAAATCAGGAATGATCTCGATCTGGTAGAGATCTGATTTTTTACCGTCCAGATCCAGTCGATAAAAGCCTGATTTGTTGACGGT
>NZ_JBFTRT010001052.1:0-555 GCF_056399685.1 Pedobacter sp. 01N416 | reverse complement strand
ATCTAGCTCAATGCAACGTTTGTAATAATAACCTGCAGTTTTATAATCTTTAAAATGATTCTGATAAATATCGCCCAACTGAAAATAAGCTCTTGCATAATCAGGATCGAAAACAATAATTTCATTAAAATACTGAAGTGCCTTAGGTAATTCGCCCCAGTGCAGTTCTTCAATGGCCTGTAGATACTTTTCTTCTACAGTGGTATAAATGTCCATAACGGATATAATTAATTTTGATAAGCGGTTAAATGCTTAGCAAATGCGTAATAAATTGATTTTTAAATGTGGGTTTTGTTTGTTGAAACTTAAAACCGCGTTAAGGGTTGGGAAGGAAATTTAAGTCAATACCCAAGCCCTTTATGCCACAAGACGGGCTAAAGCTTAATTGTTGGATATGTAGTTGAAGTAGCATTTCTGTAAATTTTGATGCAAAGATATTTATTTTCAGTGAATTGCAAATTTTAAAATAAAATTTTCTAATGGATTACGTGTGCGAGATAAATAATGCAATAACTAAGTAAACAAAATGCACTATTATAATTTAACGAATGGAAC
>NZ_JBFTRT010001051.1:0-562 GCF_056399685.1 Pedobacter sp. 01N416 | reverse complement strand
GGATTGAAAAGGCTATGCTATTGATAGAAACAACAACATATTCATTAACCGAGATTGCCTATCTTACCGGATTTTCAGACCAGAGTCACTTTAATAGAATCTTTAAGAAACAAGCCGGAGAAAACCCGTCGTTTTACAGAAAAAAACACCAAAAAGGTAAAACGGATACAAATAGTTAAATCCGTACAATTATAGTGCCTTACGAATAAGCAATATTGTAATAAAATACAATTTGCTGATGAAAGAACAAACAGATAAAGCCAAACCGCTATACTCATTAGCCGAAATTACAACGTATTTCCTAAAATTGGGTACTTGGGGCTTTGGCGGTCCCGTTGCGCTGGTAGGCTATATGCAGCGTGATCTGGTTGAGCAGAAAGGCTGGCTGAGCGAGGAAGAATATAAAGAAGGGCTAGCGCTTGCGCAACTGGCGCCCGGGCCTCTTGCCGCGCAGTTGGGTATCTATATCGGTTTTGTACACTATGGCTTAATTGGCGCTACTTTAACAGGTTTAGCCTTTGTACTGCCATCCTTCATCATGGTGGTTTTGCTTGGGATGGCC
>NZ_JBFTRT010001050.1:0-566 GCF_056399685.1 Pedobacter sp. 01N416 | reverse complement strand
GGTTCTCGACTACGTTGCACTCCGCTCGAAATGACGACATTTGAAGGGTAAACAAAAAAACCGTCGACTAATTAAAGTCAACGGTTCAATTTGTACAGGGATGAGAAAAATTATTTCTTAGGTTTTGCGCTCATGTAAAAAGTAAGCTTTCCGCCGTTGGTGATATCGGCATGTTTAATTTTATGATCGGTAATTTCTTTGCCGTTCAATAAAACTTTTTCTACATAAACATTTTTATCGCTTTGTTTAATGGCCTCAACAGTAAATGTTTTACCGTTTTCTAAATTAATTACTGCGTTGTTAACCAATGGACTGCCTAATGAATATACATCAGAACCTGGTGCTACCGGATAAAAACCTAACGAAGAGAACATATACCAGGCGCTCATCTGCCCGCAATCATCATTTCCACCCAAACCATCGGCTGTAGGTTTGTACTGCATGTTTAAGATGTGACGGATCTGCGCCTGCGTTTTCCATGGCTGATCGGTCCAGTTGTAAAGGTAAGCGATATGGTGTGCAGGTTCGTTACCATGTACATATCCGCCAATAATACCTTATACCTT
>NZ_JBFTRT010001049.1:0-569 GCF_056399685.1 Pedobacter sp. 01N416 | reverse complement strand
GTATACTTGTAACCGCTTTTGGTGACGATCCTGATGGAAACAAGGGTACACTGTTACGGTTGTGGGAACAGGCAGGAAATTCCGGTACTGTTACCGTTACATTGCCCAAAGGCTCAAATTACACCAAGGCAAGCCCTGTAAATCTGCGCGGTGAAATAATCGGTAAGCGGCTGCCGGTTGTCAAAGGGACACTGAAGTTTTTCCTGGGGCAATATGCACCGGCAAGTTTTGTACTGAAGTAATTAAACCCCGGGAAGACCAAAGCTGACAACAGTAAATTATGAATCTGATTTTGGTATGGTCTTTCTTGGTAGGAGTGGAAATAAAAAGGAAATAGCGCAAAAATATATTTCAGGGGTGGTATCCTGAGGTTTGGTTGATAAGTATTCCCGGCATTGCCGGGATACTTAATACAATGCTATTATGTTTATTAGTATTGTCATCACTCAGATGAATAAACGGCTTGTATGAAAAGTATATTTTAGGCTTTATTGTTTTGCCTGGTTGGTTATAGTGTATATGCTTAAAACAGTTTTATAGACATCAGTAAATCCGGTCATAAAGAATAC
>NZ_JBFTRT010001048.1:0-571 GCF_056399685.1 Pedobacter sp. 01N416 | reverse complement strand
CGTCATCTCCTTTGGTTTATCAAACTGATTTTTCTTCTTGCAATAGTATTACAAGAAGAAAGCTTGGTAAGCGTTTAAATAAAAGGCAGGGTGAATTTCCGTCATCTCTAGTTTACAGAACTTATGGTCGTATTAGTCCCTGCCTTTTATTCCTGTCCAAGGCCTAGCTAGAATACTTTCTTTGAACTATCAAAGGTGATCGGCAAAAGACAGTTTATTTAAATATACTAAAAGATAAACGTATGGGAAACTGGAATGTTGTTTTAGGAGTAGATGTATCAAAACTTACACTAGATATCAGTTGTGCAGAACGCAGGCTGCATATTAAGATTGATAACCACAGTAAAGGATTTGCCATGTTTAAAAAGTGGTGCAAAACCAATTCAATTGAGCTTAAAGAAGTACTGGTTGTTATGGAATTTACAGGAGGCTATGAGTACCGTTTTATCCAGTTTCTGGAATCGCAATCAATTGCCTATACCAGGCTATCTGGTCTGGAGATCAAAAATTCAATGGGCATGGTACGCGGAAAAAACGACAAGGATGATTCTTTCCGCATAGGTCAGTATGG
>NZ_JBFTRT010001047.1:0-573 GCF_056399685.1 Pedobacter sp. 01N416 | reverse complement strand
ACCTCAGGGTGTGAAACAGAAAGATTGTATAATGAAGAACCAGGAATGTTCCATACATCTGATGATTCTGGAGATTTATATTTTTCTCTAGCAGGGTTTTCGATATTGGCAATGTTGGCTACTATTTCGGCTTTTTCTACAGGAGTAAATTTTTTAGAAGGATCTTCGTCGAAGATTTTATAGCTATTGTCTTTTGAATCTCCATCATAGAGTGTAAAGATAAAGTAGCTTAGTGCGTAAATAAAGCGATTATCAGTAGCACTGGTATTATGTTCTACATATTTCAACAGATTCTTTCTGATTTGTAATTTATTATGGCTGTCTTTAACAAAAAATAAATTTGCAATGTATTGACCTCTTGTGGGATTTGCTTGTGTATGTTCTTTATAAATGGAATCCAATACCATTTTATTTATTTTTGGCTCCTTGTCATAGCCAAAGTTTGTTAAAAGTGCGGTCAGGAAATACTTTTCGTTATTTAAAAGCCATGCTAAACTAGCTTGGTCATAATTGAAGATATATTTATTTCTGTGAACTTGAGAAGGTCGAATTGTGATTTTAAAAGTGTTATCA
>NZ_JBFTRT010001046.1:0-573 GCF_056399685.1 Pedobacter sp. 01N416 | reverse complement strand
CTCTAAAACCTGGCTTTTGTTTAGGACATCAATTTTTTGCGCTTGTCCGTTTACGCCTCTGGCTAATCCCGATTGACTGTTTAAATAAGTACTGTAGTTATTTTGGTCTCTTTGAGAAGAAACGCTGGCTGTAAACTTTAGTCCATCAATGATATTTACCTGAGCCATACCATTAATCAACGTTTTATTGTTTAAGTTATCGATTACGTTATTATCAACAATTGATAATGGATTTCTGGTTCCACTCCCGGTGCGGTTGTAGTTCTCTTTATAGCTGCCATCAGTATTAAAAGGATTTACTGTTGGCAAATAGAAAAGCATATTTGGAAGTGCTTGTGATTGATATACATCAGAACTTTTCGAATTGCTATTAGTTATGGTTAAACCCAGTTTAAGCCTATCATTAAAAAACTTCTCGTTAAGGAAAGCACGAACAATTGTTCTTTTTAGCGATGTATTTTTAAGAATCCCTTTATTATCTAGGTAATTCACACTTGCACCATAATCTGATGTTTGACCAGCGCCACCGTAAGAAAGATTATGATTTTGAGAATAACCTGTTCTTTCCAAAAG
>NZ_JBFTRT010001045.1:0-575 GCF_056399685.1 Pedobacter sp. 01N416 | reverse complement strand
AGTTTGAATAATGATCCCGGTAATGATCGCCATTTAGAAACATTTCATCATAAACTTTGGGATGATTAAAGTAATTTTTTATAAAATCTTCTATCATTTTGCTTAAATATTTCCTTAAATTATGATTTTGTAAGGAAAAAACTAGTGTTTTTGTATAAAAAATTGATTTTTATATGATTTATATCTATTTGATTAATTTTTTATGACTGTATTTTAGTGTTTTATGTATTTTTTATTAAAATATTTAAAGTTTTTTATAAAAATACTTGCTAATATGAATAAAGTTCGTACTTTTGTAATGCTCGTTAATTATTATTATATATTTGGTTTAAAAAAAGTGCTGGCAACGGCGCTTTTTTTACAAAAAGCATTAAGACTTATTCATAATCAACATAAACTAAACACTCTAAACCAAGAAGCTCCAGTAAAACTGGAGCTTTTCTTTTTATTATTGGTCTTCTCGATCCGATGGCAATCGGATGAAGCGTAGTAAAATTGAGCGTTCTCAAAGAAAAGTCGTCATTGCGAGCAGGCTTTTTCAGCCGACGAAGCAATTTTACAGCTATGGATTGTAG
>NZ_JBFTRT010001044.1:0-575 GCF_056399685.1 Pedobacter sp. 01N416 | reverse complement strand
GTGTTAAGGCTGAAATCAGCGCGTAAGCAATCAGGCCATAAGCCGAGTTTCTTAGAATTTTCACTGCACTACTCATGATTATATCGTTAAATCGTTTTCTTGTTGAATTTCTATTCCTCTGTTTACAACCTGTACAATTATAAAAAGCACAACGGCCATAAAGAACCACACATCAGCTCCATCCATATTTAACGATCGGAGATTAGCATCCATAACCCCTTGCTCTGCGAGCCAAACCGTATACTTATAGCCTAAATGGGCAAAAAATCCTATCCCAAGCGCTAAAAAAACCTGTATCAAAATAAAATGCCTCAATTCTACACTGAAAGGCTTAGAAATACTGAGTTTTTTATCGATAAACAATTTCAAAATTAGATAGAACATGATTGCTTTTAGCACAGCAACAATAATCATAACGAATGTAATGACCAGGAAATACCCCTGATCAAATTTGTAAACACTTGACAAATAATCTGCTCCATCCCAAAAGTTCCTCACACCCTGTGGGTGATCAAATTTGTAAACACTTGACAAATAATCTGCTCCATCCCAAAAGTTCCTCACACCCTGTGGGT
>NZ_JBFTRT010001043.1:0-576 GCF_056399685.1 Pedobacter sp. 01N416 | reverse complement strand
TTAGCAGGCCGTTCAATGATTTCTTTGTTTCTAATCAGCGGAACATTGAAATCTTTAAAATCCGGATTAAAATAATTTTCGAATTCATAATTTTTTATACGATCCATATCATTTGAGTATGGAATTCCAAAATAATAATCGAATCCATTGTCAAGAGGTGTATAAGGCGCTAAATGTCCCAAATGCCATTTACCAATTGCCGCCGTTTGATAAGATGCAGTCTTTAACAATTCGGCTATTGTGGTTTCAGACTCAGGTAACCCTCCCGATGAATTAGGGAATAAAACACGGCGGGTATCGCTTTCCATCCCAATTCTTACGGGAAGCCTTCCCGTTAATAGTGCTGCTCTTGAAGGTGTACAAACATTGGCCGCAACATAATAATTTGTCCATTTTTGGCCTTCAGTGGCTAATCTGTCTAAATTGGGTGTTAAAATTGAAGGGTTTCCAAATGTTCCCAAATCTCCATACCCTAAATCATCGGTAAGAATGATTATAAAATTAGGCTTACTGCTACTTTTTTTCTGGCTGTGTACTAAATTTATTGTCAGTAAAAATGCGCCTATAAAAAAAAAA
>NZ_JBFTRT010001042.1:0-578 GCF_056399685.1 Pedobacter sp. 01N416 | reverse complement strand
TGAATTCGGTATATATGGTGGCAACAGCGGCGTATTCTTATTGTCACTAATCAATAGATTAAAAAAGCCATTCATTACCATTTTGCATACGGTTTTAAAAGAACCAAATTTTATGCAACAGACCATTATTAAAGAGATTGCAGTTAAATCATCTAAAGTAGTGGTGATGAGTAAAAAAGCAGTCATGTTTTTAACCAGTATTTACCAGATCCCTAAGGCTTCAATCAAATTAATTGAACATGGGGTTCCAGATCTGGAACCTATACCCAATAACGAAATTGTTCAGAGTGCGCTTTTTACTGATCGAAAGGTGCTGTTTACATTTGGCTTAATTAGCAGAAATAAAGGCTTAGAAACCGTAATTAAAGCTTTGCCAGAAATTGTCGCTCAACATCCAGATGTTTTATATGTGATTCTGGGCAATACTCATCCTGGCGTAGTAAAACATAATGGCGAAGAGTATCGCGATAGTTTGAAAGCATTGGCGAAAGACTTAGGGGTGGAAAATAATATTGCTTTCGTTAATAAATTTGTATCTGAAGAAGAATTGCACCAGTATTTAACAGCCTGTTATTTAT
>NZ_JBFTRT010001041.1:0-579 GCF_056399685.1 Pedobacter sp. 01N416 | reverse complement strand
GAATGTTCGACCTTAATGAAACCATTAACTGGAAACCAAAATCAACTGGCGAGGGTCGTTTTGGAAACTGGCTAAAAAACGCTAACGATTGGAATTTATCACGTTCGAGATACTGGGGAATTCCTTTGCCAATCTGGAGAACTGAAGATAAAAAAGAAGAAGTGTTAATTGGTTCTGTTGAGGAACTTTATAATGCCATTGAAAAATCTATAACAGCTGGTTTCCAAAAAGAAAATCCTTTTAAGGGATTCGAAATCGGAAACATGTCTGAAGAGAACTATGATTTGATCGACTTACATAAAAATGTGGTCGACAAAATTATTTTAGTATCTCCATCAGGCAAACCAATGAGCCGCGAAAGTGATTTAATTGATGTTTGGTTCGACTCTGGTGCTATGCCTTATGCGCAGTGGCACTACCCTTTTGAAAACAAAGAAACAATTGATGGAAATGAAGATTTCCCTGCAGATTTTATTGCCGAAGGCGTAGACCAAACCCGTGGCTGGTTTTATACGTTACATGCGATCTCTACATTGGTTTTTGATAAAGTAGCGTACAAAAATGTGGTTTCGAATGGGC
>NZ_JBFTRT010001040.1:0-580 GCF_056399685.1 Pedobacter sp. 01N416 | reverse complement strand
AAAAGACGCGAAACATTTCAAAATCTTGCAATATGATTTTAAAGGGATACCAAATCTATCTTGGAAATAACGATTGATTTGTCTACTGCTCCAAAATACGTGTTGAGAATATTCTTCAACTGACAGTCCGCCATTGGTCTGATACAGCAAATTGAACAAATTCTCTCTTCTAATGTCGATATCTTTTTGATTTGATGTGGTTGAAAGGATAGTTTTATTCAATTTTTCGATGATTGTTTCAACATTATGAAATGAAAGTTGGTCTAATTGCCAAAACATGCTATTCATTAATTGTTCACTATCTAAAAGTGCTGATATTTTCTGTCTTAAAATGTAGTCAGCTGCCAATAATTTGAACCGCACTCCAAATACTTGTCTGTTTGGCTCAATAGAAACATCCACTTGTTTTGTCCAAAGTCCTGTCAGCGAAATTTCTTGTTGCTCATAATTGTCAAGTGAAACGATAAGGTCAAAATAGCCATCCGGCAAAATTGTAAAGTCCAGTTTTTCAGCAGTGCAATTGTCGAACCACCAATTGTAAAGTCCAGTTTTTCAGCAGTGCAATTGTCGAACCACCAAT
>NZ_JBFTRT010001039.1:0-581 GCF_056399685.1 Pedobacter sp. 01N416 | reverse complement strand
GTGTTAAACGTTCTAACTCTTGCTCTAAATCTTCTTGTTCACCTTCCTGTAATTTTGCCTGCTCAAGTTCGTTAAATAGAAATTGCTCATAATCTTGCTTGTTTCTCGCTTCGTCTGCCTCAATAACCAATTTCTTCAATCGGTTGGTATCTTGTCTTAGTTTTTTAAACCCGCTGCGGTAATTAAACAATAGCGATTGGTGGTTAGCTAAAGAATCGACAATTAACAGTTGAAAATCGGCATCGTTAATCTCTTGGGTGGCATGCTGGGAGTGGATGTCGATCAATTTTTCACCAATTTGTTTAAGAATTGATAAATTAACCGGTGTATCGTTAATAAACGATCTGGTTTTACCGTCTATAGATATTTCTCTACGCAGTATACTTTCGTTCGAGAAATCTAAATCATTTTCTTCAAAAAGTTCTTTCAGGTTTTCATCTGCCAGTGCAAAACTTCCTTCAATAACACATTTTTTATCCTGGTTAAAAAAGTATTTGCTTTCTGCGCGCTGGCCTAAAATTAGCGACAATGCACCTAAAATGATGGATTTACCAGCGCCAGTTTCACCTGTTATAATATTT
>NZ_JBFTRT010001038.1:0-582 GCF_056399685.1 Pedobacter sp. 01N416 | reverse complement strand
GTGTAATGGTGGGTAGCGCTGCATTGATTATTATCCTTTCGGTATTTAACGGTTTAGAAACAGTAGTATTGAATATGTTCGATACCATTACCCCACAAATTGCCATTACACCGGCTAAGGGGAAAACTTTTGATCCGAACACAGGCTATTTCAATCAGCTCAGAAAAAATAAAGATGTTGCCGCCTTTACCGAGGTGCTGCAGGAAAATGCTTTATTAAAATACAACAACAAACAAGCTGTTGGAATGGTTAAAGGCGTAAGTTTAGACTATTTGAAGAACACCAAATTAGATAGTACCATAAAAGAAGGCCATTTTATACTGCACAACAGAAGCGGCGATAATGCAGTAATTGGTTCTGCCCTGCAGAGTTATTTGGCCGTAAATACTGTCGATCCCTTTACAGAGCTGGAAATTTATTCGCCAAAGAAAGATATCGCTGCAAATAGCTTAAACCCTGCCGACGATTTTGTGGTAAAGAACATTCGGGTAAGTGGTGTTTTTGAAGTGCAACAAGATTTCGATAATGGTATTATTGTGCCATTGAATTTTGCCCGCGAACTTTTAGGCGAGGAGAAAAATG
>NZ_JBFTRT010001037.1:0-586 GCF_056399685.1 Pedobacter sp. 01N416 | reverse complement strand
ATTTAAACTACTTCAATTCCCAAATGCTTATAAGGCTTCAGGATTGCATTATCAGAATCTGTTTCAGTAATAATTACATCTACATCGGTAACCGGGCAAACATAGTAAGACTCTACAGTATTTATTTTCTCGAGTGCGGATAGCGCGATGGTTTTTTGCGCCTGGTTAATCATGATGTTGTTAAGTTGGGCATCTTCATATATAATGGAGGTAATACCCATACTATAGTGCAAACTACAGATACCAAGCATACAAACATCGGCCCTGACCTTTCTAAAAGTATCGATAGTTTCTTGCCCCATGGTGGTAAATGCCGTTTTATGCAACCTTCCGCCGGCAAATATCACTTCGGCATTGGGGTGGTCTTCCAAAATATTGGCAACAGGAAAGCTATTGGTAATAATGGTGATTTTTAAATCTTTAGGCAATGCGGCAGCCAGTGCTACTACCGAGGTGCCACCATCGAAAAACACTACCTGACCATCTTTCAAAAACGCTAAGGCTTTGTTTGCAATAATCTGTTTGTGCTGCTGATTGTACTTTTCCCTATCCCGGTAATGCTGTGGAATAGGCGAATGGGCAATTG
>NZ_JBFTRT010001036.1:0-587 GCF_056399685.1 Pedobacter sp. 01N416 | reverse complement strand
TTATCAGCATTTTTCGATTGAAACCATTTATAGTCCTACGGTTGCTTTCCCATGGAAAAATGCCAACACTTTAGTATGCAGCACTTTTAACGGACAGCTGGATTTCTCTTTTATGTCAAACGAATCATTTCTTCGGGAATTTGAAGCCTGGCAGATCAAAGACAGGGTAATGGAACTGATTAAGGAAAATTTAAACGAATTGGCCAATGTCTGATAAAGTGGAATACGATGAGCGGGCAAAAGTGTCGAACTGGCGAAAGTTTGTGCGCAAAAACCTGCTGATACACCTTATCCCAAACACGGCATTGAATACTATAGTGCCATATTTTGCTTTTAAAGCGCAAAATTCGGTGCATTTATTTAGTGGAGAGCAAAATCTGGCCAGGTTTTTATTGCCAATGTCGTTGCTCCTGCCCTTCATGATTACCCTTGATATTTTAAAAAAAATAAAATTACTGCAACACTCTGGCGCCATTAACTATAAGATAGACGAAAAAATTACAGGTTATCCTTTTATATTGAAAAAAGCAGGTTTAAATGGCTTGTACAGCATTTTGGTGGTATTTGCATTGATGCTCACACTGCAC
>NZ_JBFTRT010001035.1:0-591 GCF_056399685.1 Pedobacter sp. 01N416 | reverse complement strand
GTTGTGGATGGGTACAGTATTTGGATTAATTATCTTTGATCCTCTTTCCGAAAAATTCAGGCAAATCAAGCTTCCCTACCAAAAGCAACCTGAGGTTAGGCAGATAATGGCTGACCAATCTGGAAACATCTGGGCAGCCACGGCCACTGGTATTGTATTAATCACCAGAGAAAAGAAGATCATTGCTTCTCCAATGACTTTTGGTAATGGAGAAGATATATTTTCTTCTGCTATCTGCCAAACACCCGATAGCAGGATTTGGTGCGGTACAAGTAAGGGCCTTTTTGAAGCTAAAATTAAAGAAAACAAGCTTATCCTTACCAGAGCGATTGGAATGCCTCCTTTCTTGCAGGAGCAAAACATTACTTCGATTAAGAAGGATAATGCTGGCAGCTTTTGGTTTGGATCTTACGCTACAGGCTTGTTTTTATGCGATTATCAACAGGGAAAATTTACCCAGGCCAAAAAACAACCCGCTTTACCAGGTGGCGCTACAAACAAAATCCGCTCAATTATCAGCTTACTGGATCATAGGATTGGTGTTGCCACTGCAGATGGGCTGTTTTTTTTCGACATTGATCACCTAAGCAT
>NZ_JBFTRT010001034.1:0-596 GCF_056399685.1 Pedobacter sp. 01N416 | reverse complement strand
GCATCCCGTCCATTGAACAACAATATTCTTATATTAAGGCAGCTGCTTTCCTTTCGGAAAAGACTGGTAAGGGAAAAGGCTGGCCTGGAAAGTACTTTAAAAGAAAGGATATACATGTTTTCAACCGGCAAGGATGATAGGATCAGCAAGATTATCCGCTCAAAGATAAAGGCAGACCAAAAGCATCAGTCCGAAATAGAGGCTGAGATTGCCTTTATTATCAAGCAGGATGGAGAGATGCTTAAAAATTATCGTATAATAAGTAGTATAAAGGGAATCGGCAAGGTAAATGCTTGGATGACGATCGCCTACACGGAAAACTTTGCATCTTTTCCAGACGCAAGGAAGTATGCAGTTTACGTGGGGGTAATACCATTCGGAAATACATCTGGGACAACTATCAAGGGAAAGCCAAAGGTGAGTTATCTGGCACAAAAGGAACTAAAGCAGGAACTCAATCAGGCCGCAAAGTCTGCTATGCAACATGATCCCGAAATATCAGCTTATGCAGAACGTAAACAAAAGACCAAAGGCTATAATCTTGTTTTAAACAATGTGAAGTTCAAACTGATTTTAAGGATGTTCTCACTTGTTAA
>NZ_JBFTRT010001033.1:0-598 GCF_056399685.1 Pedobacter sp. 01N416 | reverse complement strand
GGCGAAATACGCGCAGTTTTTACATGACAACTCTGAAATACAGATTGACGCTCAAAAATCGACCGGGAATACCTTGGTGTTAAAACTACCAAAGAAAAAACCCGACTTCGAAATCCCGGTAATCGAATTGACTTTAAATTAATCAATCCATATTAATTATTGGCCTGCAAGTTAAACCTTGCGGGCTTTTTTATTGATAACATTTAGACAGTTAATCTATTTGGCTGACCATTGGGATTTAAGGGAGTTAAGATTTTAGTTATCACGTATGCAATCAACCATGAATCTATAAACTATCAACCAATGTAGTAATGATCAATTACGAATGAACTAATGAACCGTTCTACGCTGATAAAAGTTCTCCCTGATTTAAGTTCGCATAAGCTTTAGCCTGCACCACATTACCTATAATAATAATAGCAGGATAAGTTAAGCCTGCCTGTTCAGCAGATTCCTGTAAATTTTGCACTGAACATACCACTTGTTTTTGGTTGGGCAAGGTAGCATGCTGAATAACTGCCGCAGGCATATCACCTAAGCCCGCATCACAATAAGCTTTAGAGATTTCGCCAACTTTTTTCATACCCATATATATAAC
>NZ_JBFTRT010001032.1:0-607 GCF_056399685.1 Pedobacter sp. 01N416 | reverse complement strand
GTGCATTAACATTGAATGCTCAAACCACGAATCCTGTTTCAGCCGAAACCATGGAAAAGATTTATCAGGAAGTAAAAACGCCTTATAAATATGGCTTGGTAATGGTCCCCGAAGACAATCAACATAAAATGGATTGCCCAACAGTTTTCCGTAAGGGAAAGTTTTGGTACATGACCTATCTTATTTTTAGCGGTCGTGGTTACGAAACCTGGCTGGCAAAAAGTAAAGATTTATTACACTGGGAAAATCAGGGTAAACTGATGTCGTTTGGAGATGCTGGCCATTGGGACGACAACCAAAAAGCAGGTTACAACGCTTTATTGGATACCAAATGGGGTGGAAAGTATGGTGTTGATAAATTCGATGGTAAATATTGGATGTCGTATTTCGGAGGTAAAGAAAAAGGATATGAAGTGGAACCCTTATCTATCGGGATGGCTTATACCACAAAAGATCCATTAATGGTTCAAGAATGGAATAGGTTAGACAAACCTGTTTTGACTTCGGGTGATGCAGATGTACGTTGGTGGGAAAACCGGAACAAATTATTTAAAAGCACAGTAATTGAAGATAAACAGAAGTTGACAGGACATCGTTTTGTAATGTA
>NZ_JBFTRT010001031.1:0-608 GCF_056399685.1 Pedobacter sp. 01N416 | reverse complement strand
AAAGACACCTTTGCCGTTTTGGAATCGTTCAACAGCTTTAAACTGAATTTTGATAGGGCTGTTGAGTTTTATCGATTGCATATTCGTTATAATCTTTCCCAACTCTCCAATTTCATCTTCCCTGCACAAAGTTATGTGGGCCGGAATTAAATTATGTTGGACAGGATTAAACTCAGCTCTGATTTTCTCGATGTTTTCATTTTGTTCGGTGAGAAATAATGTAAGCTGACGTCTGACTTTAAGCATACCCGAAGATAATACTTACAATTTAGTTTATGCACCCTGCAATCTCAGTTTTTTTACTTGCCCGAGTTGTTCAAACCCGATTGGCGTGGATGCCGATTCTTTACCGATGAATCGGCACTAACTTAGCATCGGCAGAAACAAAAGCGGGGCTTTCGGAGCCGATAAACATTGGCATTGCTTTCCAAATAAAAGTTCGGAATGAAAATTTTAAACAGATTTGAACCATATAAGGAACATAAGGTCATATCAGCCTATAGCTATCGGATCAGGATTAACGCGATTGTATTAAATTGCTAACTGAAAACTGGAGATTAAAATTGTTTAAGCGCCCTGCAACCTGAGTTTTTTATGCTATCCCGAGT
>NZ_JBFTRT010001030.1:0-609 GCF_056399685.1 Pedobacter sp. 01N416 | reverse complement strand
AGCCAGATCTAGTCGTTTTATGGAATAAGATTTGCCTTGAGGATGACATAAAATCTTTCGAGCAACTTTACCGCTTTCTATACGGTAGGTTGATCAAATTTTCTATTTACTATGTGGTTGATAAACAGGCGGCAGAAGACCTGGTTACGGAGGTATTTGTTAAATGCTGGGAAAACCGCGCAACAAGTACCCACGTACTAAATCCCGAAAGTTATTTTTTTATCGCAGTAAAAAATCAATCACTTAAATACCTCAAAAAAAATTCTTCAATTACGTTTATCGATTTAGTTGATGCTGAAGAGGATGTTTCGGTAACAGCACAAACGCCGGAGTATATTTTGGAAACCAAAGAACTGCACCGGCAACTTGATTTTGCCATTGCTGGTTTGGCACCTCAGGCAGCCACGGTTTTTAGGTTGATTAAAGAAAGTGGCATGAAATATAAGGAAGTGGCAGAACTGCTGAACATTTCGCCCCGAACGGTGCAGACCCAATTGTTCAGGGCCATTGCAAAACTCCGCTTAATATTACAGCCCTTACAAGACAAAGGTGCGGATGAAAAAAAACTTGGAAAAATGATCTCCCTGATTATCTTAGTAGGTACTTTAT
>NZ_JBFTRT010001029.1:0-611 GCF_056399685.1 Pedobacter sp. 01N416 | reverse complement strand
ACCTTTTACAACTTCGGCCCTGGTAATACCATATTCATCTACCTCAATACCATGTTCATCGCCCCATTGCTGGCCCTCCTGCCGTAAACCATCATACAAAGTTAACACACGATTATACCCCAAACCTCTAATAAAGGGTTTAGAAACATTTGGCCCCGTGGTAACAGCTGTAATTCCAGGAACGCCTTTAACAATAGCTTCGATCAGGTTAGTATTCACATTTTGATCCATTGATTTTTTCGAGAGGACCGCAATAGGTACAGGGCTTTTACGCAGCTGTGTGGCCCGGTTAACCCCGGTAATTACCACATCGCCTAAATCAGATGCTAAGCTTAACAGATCAGCGTTAACCAGTGCAGTATCTCCGTTTAGCGTTACTTTGATTCTTTTGGATTGATAACCTATGCCCGAAAAAATGAGGTCATAATTTCCGGATGGAATACCACCTAATTGATAGGTACCCGAAATATTTGATTTGGTGGATCCCTTAGATCCTAAAATTTTAATGGTGATATTTTCTACAGGTTCATTTTGGGAGGTGACCAAACCTTTAACCATAACTTTTTGCGCGATGGCATTTAGCGATATAAAAAAACAGAAGCAGTATAGTA
>NZ_JBFTRT010001028.1:0-614 GCF_056399685.1 Pedobacter sp. 01N416 | reverse complement strand
GGCCAAACATGGTAAGCTCAACATAATCTCCGGTATGGTTCATACCAGCCCATTGCACATCGGTATATTTGCCCAATATTTTTCCGTATTCGTAAAACGGAAGATTTGACTCGTTGTATAACTGGTTGGGAGAAATGTCTTTGAAATGATTTAAAAGTGATTTAACTTCATCTGGTTTTATTTCAAAACCTTGATTCTCTTTAATCAGATCGATAATTTTCTGTTCACTAAAGGATTGGTTCAATTGCGCCAACAACCAGGTGTTGCTATGCTTAAAATTCTGTAAACTATCGAATTTTTTATCAGCTTCGTCAGCATAAAATAAACCAGGATTTGAATTCCCGTGATCAGTGGTTATGATAACCAGCGTTTCTCCATCTTTTTCTGCAAATTCAATGACCTTACCAACCGCTTCATCAAAAGCAAGCTGGTCAAATATTAATCCACTTACATCATTTGAATGTGCCGCCCAATCTACTTTTCCACCTTCTACCTGCAAAGCAAACCCGTCTTTATTATCTTTCATCAAATCGATAGCTTTCATCGTCATTTCTGCTAACGATGGTGTCGATTTCATTAGATTTTTATCGTGCTTTCTGTCTACTTCATAAGGC
>NZ_JBFTRT010001027.1:0-614 GCF_056399685.1 Pedobacter sp. 01N416 | reverse complement strand
GACCCAGATGGGAGATGGGATTGGTATCAATCTGCAGATAACACAACAGTAAAATGGTTTGATGGAGATGGGGATCAGGAAGGTTATAAGCATATTGGATCAAAGGGAGCTGTAATTAGTGGAAATGGCGCTGTTAATTTAAACGATGATGGGTCGGCAACTAATGCTCAAACTGGGGAGTTTGCTACTTCTTCTACAAGTGGGCAGACAAAAATTGAGGCTAATCAAGAAGCTTCATCGATAAGCTCAATGAATTCACTGGGGCAAAAATTGGCCATGTTTGGGTTTAAGTTCGAGCAGTTTTTGGCTGGCGCACGTGCGGGAAATGAGATAGCTCCTTCCGCACCTACTAAATTTTCAGCACCAGCGATTACTACGGGAGAGATAGCCACTAATGGCGGAGTAACTACAGTAGGGCGCTGGATGTCTCAAGCGGAAGCGACAGCAATGAAAAATGGTTCGCCAGCAGCTGTGGGGGCGGGTGGAAAAACATCGGTTACTGTAGGAGGTTCAAATGTTTGGAGCTCAGCTCAGCCAGGCTCTGTATATGTTGAGTTTCAGGTTCCTACGAATAGTTTAGTTCCTGGAGGTGGGCCAGGTATTTACAGTATACT
>NZ_JBFTRT010001026.1:0-615 GCF_056399685.1 Pedobacter sp. 01N416 | reverse complement strand
CATCATCTCCAGGAAATTCAAGTCCTGCTCCTTTTTTATTTGAATGCCCTTTTTTATTATCCCCATAATAAAGATGTGCATAACGCATGCTAAAAGTGGTATGCACCAAAAACCACGATAAAAACATACCTGTTATGGCTACTACTAAATCGAGTGGGTCAATATCTTTATTAATCAGCAACAAAATTACGGCAAGCAGACCAGCAAAGGTAGAAACCAACACAATGGCAAAAATTTCGCCCCGGGTTTCATCCTGCATTTTCGCTTTAAGATGTGTTTCGGCAGCGGAAGTATGAAAAAACATATACCAATGGAGGGTAATCAGCATCAAACAAAATGCATCCCAGCCCAGCATAATGTGTGTAAGCACACTCATTTTAATAAAAAGCGAAACCAAATAAAAAGCAATCCCTAAAAAAAGACTAATCAACAAAATAAACAGCGCTGACCGTTTTTGGATACCTTCTAATTTCGGTTCGATTTCCATTTTCTTAAAATTTAAGCTTAAAGTGTTCTTTTGCCTGTCCTTTTTTAAAGTAAACCAAGCCGATCCAGAACAAATCTACTGTTATGGTAACATCAGGATGGTTTTTAATTTCAGCCCAGGCTTCTTTT
>NZ_JBFTRT010001025.1:0-616 GCF_056399685.1 Pedobacter sp. 01N416 | reverse complement strand
GAACAATGCCATTAGGGGTAACCACCTGTACGAAGGAGATTTTTGAAGCATTCTTAAGTGACGATAAATTAAAAACACTTTACCACGGACACTCTTTTACAGCGAATCCTATTGCCTGTGTAGCTTCTTTAGCGAGTTTAGATATTCTGTTAAAAAGCGAAACACTTCAGAATATTAAGCGTGTAGAAGCCAAACATGCTGTTTTTCTTGAAGAAATTAAAGCACATCCTAAAGTTAAAGCAATTAGGCAAACGGGAACAATTATTGCAATAGAGTGGGAGACTGGCAATGAAACCTCTTATTTAAGTAATCTGCGTAATTTATTGTATGCGTACTTTTTAGATAAGGGAATTATATTGAGGCCATTGGGCAATATTATCTATATCCTCCCACCGTATGTAATCAGCGATGAAGATCTCGATTATATTTATGCAGGCATAAAATCGGCTTTAGAAGAGGTATAGGTGCTTTTAGGTCGTAGCTAGTTGCTACGACCAGTATTTGTTTTTTAGAATGGTCGTCATTCCCACGCAGGTGGGAATCTTAAAGCAACTTACAAATCAAGCTAAAGCATTAAGATTATCTTCGATGAGCACTTCGTGGTTCCCAATCAAGT
>NZ_JBFTRT010001024.1:0-616 GCF_056399685.1 Pedobacter sp. 01N416 | reverse complement strand
CAGATAGCCTTTGGCACCGTTGCTAACCATTTTAATCACACTTTTCTCTTCACCCTGCATACTCAGGGCCATTACTTTTACCTCCGGATGGTGTGCAGTTACCCAGGTTACGGTTTCAAAACCATCCATAATGGGCATACTGATATCTAAAAGTAAAATATCGGGGATTTTATTGCTGTTTTCGAAGTTTTTAATCAGCTCTTTTCCGTTCTCACAAACATACATCACCTCAAATGCTGCAAAATTATCTATAATGCCCTGAAGTGCCTTTGCAATCAGGATATGATCATCAACAATAGCTATAGTTTTTTTCATGCCGGGCCATTTAAAATAATAGTAAGTGTAGTGCCTAAATCGGGTTTGCTTTCTAAATTAAATTGTCCACCGATAATTTCGGCTCTTTTTTTCATGTTTTTTAATCCTATACCATCAGAAGTGACTTTAGTATAATCAAATCCTACTCCATCATCCTGTATTTTTAACGCTAAAAAAACTTCAAGAGAAGAGTTTAACTGGATTTTGATATTGCTGCAATGCGCATGTTTTAAGCTATTTTGAAGAAATTCTTGGGTTATCCTTAATAATACATTCTTTTTTACAAACTCCAGATCTATAC
>NZ_JBFTRT010001023.1:0-617 GCF_056399685.1 Pedobacter sp. 01N416 | reverse complement strand
AGGTTAATAAACTTAGCAGCATCAGGTGATCTCCGTCAGTTATGACGAGGTGATTAAGTGGTTTAGTTTTTTGCTGAATTATGCCAATGCACAAAAAAAGGCAGGCATGCAAGAAGAATGGATTTCTCCTGAAGAGTGGTAGATTTTTTCTCATAAGTAAGTGGTTAGATAGGTTGTTAGGTATTTTTATTGATGATTTACATAATGATATTTTTTTAATTAAATAATGAATTAGTGTACAATATACACTTGATTAAAAATAAATATACATATAAAAATAATAATACTACAAAAAATACATACACAAACAGACTATAAAACACTAACTAAAAGGATTAAATGCATTAGATCAATAACAGGTGTGAGTAATAGATAACGATTTGAGGTTACATTTATCAAATAGTAAATTCTCATACATTTTTTTGTATCTTTGCCGCCGAAGCAGGAATAAGGGCTTGCCATTCTGAATGGCATATTCTCTCCGCAAGTTAGTCCTTCAACAATTGATTGTTCTAGCTTCTTCGATAAATATTACACAGAAACATACATGTTATTCAAAGAATTAAACCTCATTGAGCCAATTTTAAAGGCCCTTGAGACCGAAGGTTATACACAAC
>NZ_JBFTRT010001022.1:0-620 GCF_056399685.1 Pedobacter sp. 01N416 | reverse complement strand
CTTTACTATTGATATTAGCTAAAAAACATTTACATTAGCTAAATATATTAGTATTATAAATATCAACATTTAAGCATATTAGCCGATAATCGATTATATTTACGCAATCAATGAAAAAAGAAATGAGCACTGCAAATCCAGATAAATTAAAAGCCCTACAACTTACCTTAGATAAGCTAGAGAAATCTTACGGTAAAGGTACCATCATGAAACTTGGCGATTCTGCCATTGAGCCAATAGATTTTATTTCTACAGGATCGATCAGTTTAGATATTGCTTTAGGTATTGGCGGTATCCCAAAAGGCCGTGTAATAGAAATCTATGGTCCGGAATCTTCTGGTAAAACAACTTTAGCCACACATATTATTGCCGAAGCACAAAAAAAAGGCGGTATTGCTGCTTTTATCGATGCAGAGCATGCTTTTGATCAGTTTTATGCAAAGAAACTAGGTGTTGATACCGATAACCTTTTAATCTCTCAACCAGATAATGGTGAGCAGGCATTAGAAATTGCTGATAACTTAATCCGTTCGGGTGCTATTGATGTAATTGTAATTGACTCTGTTGCCGCTTTGGTTCCTAAAAGTGAAATTGAAGGCGAAATGGGCGATAGTAAAATG
>NZ_JBFTRT010001021.1:0-623 GCF_056399685.1 Pedobacter sp. 01N416 | reverse complement strand
GGTTAGGGCAAATCCTGGCGTTTTATTGATGAAGAATGGAGTGGTAATCAATAAATGGCATTTTCACAACGTACCCACTTTCGACCAACTCAGTCGAAAATATTTCGATAAATAAATATGATCGGATACGCGCTAAAAAAACTGATGTATGGACTGCTGGTGATGGGCGGTGTAATATTGGTTGTTTTTGTGCTGTTTAATATTTTACCTGGCGACCCTGCACGGATGACGATGGGGCAAAGGGCCGATGTACAATCGCTCGAAGCAGTTCGTAAAGAATTTGGTTTAGACCGGTCCAAACCTGTTCAGTTTGTTTTATACATTAATGATTTATCGCCAATTAGCATTCTTGATAACGATAGTACCAATCAACAGAAATATCACTACACAAAACTGATGGCCTTTGATAAAAAGGCGCTGGTGATAAAATGGCCTTATCTTCGCAGTTCCTACCAGACCAAACGTGATGTAACAGCTATACTTTCTGAAACCGTACCGAATACCTTCATTCTTGCGCTAACAGCGATGATTTTCGCCACCATAATCGGTGTGTTTTTAGGCGTGCTTTCAGCAGTTTATAAAGATTCATGGATTGATAAATCGGCCAATGCATTTGCCATTCT
>NZ_JBFTRT010001020.1:0-626 GCF_056399685.1 Pedobacter sp. 01N416 | reverse complement strand
GTGCATGGCATGGTAACGCTCTGTTTCCTCATCCCACTCTAACAACGGAAAATCCAATACCCATAGGGCAGAGAATGTGTTTTTATCGCGTAAACCTAAGCGGTTGCCCATTTCTAAACGAAGTTCATTTAACTGTTTACGTACTTTATCTGTTGAACCAGCTAAAATCAATAATAAATCGCCTTTTTCTGTTTCAAAAACCTCACTCCATTGTTTAAGATCTTCTTCGTTGAAGAATTTATCTACTGAAGATTTAATGGTCCCATCATCATTGTGGCGGGCATAAATCAAGCCTGTAGCACCAATCTGCGGGCGTTTGATGAAATCGGTTAATTCATCTAACTGCTTACGTGTATAATTTGCAGCGCCTTTTGCATTGATACCCACTACCAATTCTGCATTATCGAAAACCGGGAAACCCTTACCTTTTACCAGGTGGTTAAGCTCTACAAACTGCATTGCAAAACGGGTGTCAGGTTTATCAGAACCGTATAAACGCATCGCATCTGCATATTGCATACGCGGTACTTCCGGTAAGTCGTAATTGCGTACTTCTTTAAATAAAGTACGGATCAGACCCTCAAAAGTATTTAATATATCTTCTTGTTCGATGAAAGACATTTCGC
>NZ_JBFTRT010001019.1:0-631 GCF_056399685.1 Pedobacter sp. 01N416 | reverse complement strand
TTTCATGGCAGTGGAAATCGCTGCGTCCATCACCCGTTCGGCAAAAGGGCGGGTAAATTCGTTCAGCTCGTCTGCTTTCTTCAAAATGGTATCTTTTTCTTGAGTAGCTAAAGCCGTTTTAAGTGCTTCGATGTGCACTTTAGTATCTGAAATTTCTTCTTCAGTTAAATGTTCGGCATGTTTTTCGATAAAACGTTCGGCGGTATAAAGCAATTGCTCACCCTCACTTCTCGCTTCAATGAGCATACGTTGCTCCACATCACTTTTGGCATGTTCTATACTGTCGAGGAGCATTTTCTCTACTGTATCGTCACTTAAGCCATAACTTGGCGTAATTTCTATCTCTTGTTTAACACCCGAGCGTAACTCTATCGCCTGAACGGTTAAAATTCCATCTGCATTCAGTAAAAAGTTGATGTCTACTTTTGGCAAACCCGCAGGCATTGCAGGAATTCCCTTTAAGTCGAATTCAGCCAGTTTTCTGTTTTCTTTCACTAAATCTCGCTCACCCTGATAAACAGAGATTTTCATATTTACCTGTCCATCTATCGAAGTGGTGTATTGACGGCCGGCTTTAGTAGGTACTTTACCGAAGTGGTGTATTGACGGCCGGCTTTAGTAGGTACTTTAC
>NZ_JBFTRT010001018.1:0-635 GCF_056399685.1 Pedobacter sp. 01N416 | reverse complement strand
GACCAAGTTAAGGCAGAAATGCACCAGGCTGTGGTAGAAGTTGGAACGGGCATTTGTAAAACGACCACTGAAGCACGTAAAGAAATTTCTCAACTGCGTTATACCGTATCACAGCTCGCCGGAGAGCAAGGCTTAAGGATTGGGGCCGCTGGTACACACCCCTTCTCACATTGGGAAAAGCAGTTAATTACAGAACATCCCCGCTATAACGAGATTGTGAACGAACTACAGGAAGCTGCACGTTCTAACCTCATTTTTGGGCTGCACGTACACGTAGGTTTTCAATCTCGCGAGCTGGCCATTCATATTGCCAACCAGGTGAGGTATTTCCTGCCCCATGTTTTTGCCTTATCTACCAATTCTCCATTCTGGGAATCGCGGAACACGGGTTACAAATCTTTCCGTACAAAAATTTTCGACAAATTTCCGCGTACGGGCATTCCCGATATTTTTAACAGCATCGAGGATTACGATAATTATGTAAAACTGCTCATCAAAACCAATTGCATGGACAATGCGAAGAAAATCTGGTGGGATATCCGTGTTCATCCGTTTTTCGACACCGTTGAGTTCCGCATTTGCGATTGCCCGATGCTGATTGATGAAACGATGGCTTTTACGGCATTATTTCAAGC
>NZ_JBFTRT010001017.1:0-644 GCF_056399685.1 Pedobacter sp. 01N416 | reverse complement strand
ACTAAATGATAACTGAATAAACAATTTATTTAATGCTAATCTGTCCATCAGTCAGATGGTAACATCTGACTGCACATTAGATGGTTGCCACGGAAACACGGATGGACACGGAAGATTCCAGTGCCTCGTCAAGCTCAACATCGGAGGCTCTATTAGCACGATCGTCATTCCCGCGCAGGCGGGAATCTTATCCGTGGTGTCAGATATTACTATCTGGCGCTAAATGATGAATTTCATAAACAAAGCCAGATGGTAACATCCGTTGGCATACTTAGGTTGCAGATGCTTCGTGCCTCAGCATGACATAGTCTTAAATGTTGTTTCCGTGTTTCTGCGCTTCCGTGGCAACAAAAAAAGCCACAGAATTTCTGTGGCCTTAATATGCTTTAATAGGGGGCTAAAACTATCCTTCCAGCTCCATAATCTCAGCAGCTAAACTTTCCCATTTATTTTGGCTATTGTCTAACTCCTGTTTTGTCGCTAAATAACGTTTGTTGGCTTCTGCTAATTTATCGGCTTTGGCATAAACATTCTCATCAGCCAATTCTGCTTCAATATTTTTAACGTTCTGCTCCAGTTCGGTAATCAGCTTTTCTGTTTTTTGCAGTTCGTCGTTCAGCTTTTTTAATTGGTTGGCTGTATTT
>NZ_JBFTRT010001016.1:0-657 GCF_056399685.1 Pedobacter sp. 01N416 | reverse complement strand
GGGAGACACAGACCATGGAAAATATTTATTAAAAGATAACGATCGCCTGCTTGATGACCAGGTAAACCGCCAATGCGAACAAAAATATCGCTATCGATTTATTGATAATTAAGCTACTCAGGGCAAACTTCTCTTGGATATAGGTTGCAAAATGCGCATATAAGTAAAGTGCAAGTGTAGAACCAACGCCCGAGCCCAAACTAAAAATCACCAATGAAAGGTAATCCGTTTCAATCCATTGGTGTAAAATGACATAATTGCCAAAAAACAGCCAGAATGGAATCTGAACAGGGTTTAGCACCCCTAAAATTAACCCATATAAAACACTCCCACTTCGTTTATCCTCTTTGGTATTACTTGTTTTAGGCACTTTTTTCCTATTTTTCCAGGTAATGGTACCCATCACCAAAAACATCACGATCATAAAACAATCGACTAAAGTGCTCAAGCGCACTTCGCTTACCGCCTCGTTCGGATTGATATCGCTCATGGCCCAGCGGGCAAAACGCATCATCCCAAAGGTAAAAAACACTTCTACACAAGAGAAGGAAAGAATAAAGTACCAAACCTGCCGCATGCCCTTGTTAATAGCGAGCTGTGCAACGGTGAGATTAATGTTGCCCGGAGGAATATAACCCATGGCATTGAGAATGATGC
>NZ_JBFTRT010001015.1:0-658 GCF_056399685.1 Pedobacter sp. 01N416 | reverse complement strand
TCATCACCATAATCCTCAATTACCTGTAGTTTAGCAATAATATCGGCGGGCAACTGTCTGATGTAATCTTCTACGTTACTGGTAAAAAAATCCTCACCATTTACCCGCAACTTGGTCATTTTTTTTCCCATGGCAGTAACAGCACCTTTTTCGTCAACCTCAATACCTTGCAGTTGTTTTAACAGATCTTCCACTTTATCATTTTCTCTTACGGTATAGGCAGCAGCGTTATACTCAATCGTATCTTTCTTGATCTTAATGGGGTCTACCTTTACTTTAACCTMCACATCTTCGAGACGGATCGTTTCCATCTTGAGCATAATGGGTTCTAAAACGGAGTTTTTTTTCGAAGATTCGATTTCGTAGATAGAAGCAAACGGCCTGTAGCCCAATGCGGTAATGGTAAGGTAGAATTTATTTCGGGTTACTTTTGCGAATGCAAAGTTTCCCTTCGCATCTGAATTTGAGCGGAGTGTATCTTTATCGGTAATCAATCGGATGCTTACGCCCTCAATAGGCTTCTTCAAAGAATCGATTACACTACCACTTATTTTAAACTGAGACTGAGCGAGAGCGTTAAAGGAAAGTGTGATCAGTATAAAAAATATTAAAAAGCATAAATTATTGCTTTTTTTCATCCCTCGGACCTCTTTTGTAA
>NZ_JBFTRT010001014.1:0-664 GCF_056399685.1 Pedobacter sp. 01N416 | reverse complement strand
AAGGATATGTTGGTCGTGTGGGTAGGTTTAACGTTGGCGGTTATGCTTTTAAAGAGGTTGTTGCCGGATTTCCTGATTTTAAGAGCATTGCAGATAAGATCGATTTATCAAAACGGAATGGGAATGTCGGAGCGGATTTGCTGCGGAAATTTAATATCCAGTTTAACTATCAGGAAGGTTTTATTTATGTTAAGCCAAATGGTTTAAGCAAAACTCCTTTCGAATATGATATGGTAGGCATGGTAATCTACCTCGATCAGAAAGAGTATAAAAGAGTTCTGATTGGAGAAATAGACGAAAATAGTCCGGCAGAAAAAGCAGGACTTTGCCCTGATGATGAAATTATTGGGGTAAATTTCAAAAGTATAGATACCTATTCTTTAAACGACCTTACCGAAATGTTTAAATCAAAAGCAGACAGAAATATAATTTTCGAAATTTTTAGGGATAATCAGGTTTATTTTAAAGTGGTTCGCCTTGAAAAGAGGGTCTAAAAAGCGTAATTTTCCAGTTACAAAAGAATTGTCGTGTAACAAGGTTCTAACTTTAACCTCTTATTGCCAAGCAAACTAACTTTTATATACACATGAAGAAAAACTTTAAGGTACTTGCCCTCGCAGGTATCGTAGTACTTGGTGTAGCCGGATCAGGTTCGGTATATGCC
>NZ_JBFTRT010001013.1:0-666 GCF_056399685.1 Pedobacter sp. 01N416 | reverse complement strand
AACCTCCACTGATGCCAATTCTGGCTGTATCGGTTTCTTTTAGCGCACTGAAGTAGTCTAAAATCCTGATTCCTCCCAAAGCCTGAATGGTTTGCGCTAAGCTTTTGCGATGATCTTCATATTTAAACTGGAGCATCGATTCGCCCCAGGCAAATAAGTCGTAGCTAAAGGCCATAGCGCCCATTCTGGCAATCATTGCACAGCGGATCTGACAATCAGGTCTAAAACGTTGTTTTTCCCAGTGTCCGTCAGGACTTAAAACCAATGGGATTTTTCCTTTAAAATTTAACGGTTTATATAGTGAGCCATTAATCCAAACCCCAGGTAAAATTTCTAATGCAATGTTTTCGACCGAATAACCGTCAAAAATTCTTTTCGCTGTCATAATCGGTTTTGAATTTGGTTTGGCAGGCAATGGCGATAACAATAAGGCTTGGTATAATTCGGGCTTTATTTGTGCCTTACGTTTTTCCCAACTGGCCTGATCGTGGTATTTTGTTGCCAAGCTATCCAAATAGGCCCATCCATCCTGAACCTCCCAACGGTAATATTCATATTCTTTCAATTTGTAAACACCTGGCTTTTCCTTGTTTACTTTCATATCCAACGGTGCAAGTACGTTTGCAAGAGTTTCATCAACGTTTGCACGGAAACGCCATTCTGCAT
>NZ_JBFTRT010001012.1:0-1126 GCF_056399685.1 Pedobacter sp. 01N416 | reverse complement strand
CCATATTGGTTTTGGCTTTTAAGTATGCGAACTTCGATAAACGAAAAAAAATCTACAAAGCCATTAATAAAAGCGGATTGATTTTTCAGTCAGATCCTGTACGCGATTATAAACTGGTGCCATGGATTGAAGAATTTATTAAAGATAAAGGTTACAAGATCGATCAGCAGGCATCGGCTTTAATGGCCGAATATTTAGGAACCGACCTTTCTAAAATTGCCAACGAGATCGAAAAGTTAATGCTCAATGTTCCGAAAGAGACAACCATTAATACCGATCTGGTTCAGAAAAACATAGGCATTAGTAAAGAATATAATGTTTTTGAACTGCAGAAGGCACTGGCCATCCGCGATGTGCTGAAATGCAATAAAATTATCAATTACTTCGCCAGCAACCCTAAAGCCAACCCAACAGTAATGGTTTTGGCCAATTTAGGTGGTTACTTCACTAAGCTTCTAAGATGGAGAACTCTTAAAAGAACTCGTTTTCAAGATTGTACACTAATCTTTTTTTCGCAATTTCCTGTTTTATATTACCCATCAAACGTTTGCGCAAATTTTAGCGATTTTATTGTAATTTAATATCATTATTTTAGAAATTGATACACTACCACAGGTACTAACCATTTCTAAACAAACAAATGAAAACTAAATTTACCCTATTCTTTTTACTCCTGTGCTTTTCTTTCGCAGGTTATGCCCAATCATTAAAACCTTATAATCTTTCCTTTCCTAAACTCGCCAACAGGTGGGATGAAGCCATGCCCTTGGGGAATGGTATGTTAGGCGTTTTAATATGGGAAAAGAACAATAAACTACGTCTTTCTTTAGATCGTGCAGATCTGTGGGATGAACGCAAGGCGCTTGATATCTCGAAGCTTAATTTTAAGTGGGTAGAAGAGCAGGTTCATCAAAACAACTATGCCGCCGTTCAAAAAATAGGCGATGAACCTTATGATAGAAGCCCATATCCAACTAAATTGCCAGCTGCGGCAATGGAATTTGATATTGCTAAACTAGGGAAGGTAGTATCGAACGAATTGGATATCGAAACGGCTTTAAATACGGTAAAATTTGAAAATGGTACTGTTTTTAACTGTTATATCCATGCCGCCCAGCAGCAGGGC
>NZ_JBFTRT010001011.1:0-669 GCF_056399685.1 Pedobacter sp. 01N416 | reverse complement strand
ATCTGGTATGATACACCCGAATTCAGAAAGAACTTTAAATCACTTTTAACAGACTGGGTAAAAGAGCGCAGAAACAGTCCGGCAGTTGTTTTATGGGGCTTGGAAAACGAGAGTACTTTGCCTGAAGATTTCGCAAAAGAATGTACAGAGCTGATTAGAAAACTCGATCCGACAGCTTCATCACAAAGAAAAGTAACCACTTGTAATGGCGGAAAAGGAACGGATTGGGATGTTCCCCAAAACTGGACCGGCACCTATGGTGGTAATCCGTTAACTTATGGAGAAGATCTTCAGCGGCAGGTTTTGGTTGGTGAATACGGTGCCTGGAGAACAATTGATCTTCACAAACCCGATGCCAATGGAAAAGGTTATACGGAGAACAAAATGACCGATTTAATGGAGACTAAGGTACGCTTGGCCGAGTCGGTAAAAGATAAAACTGCTGGTCATTTTTTCTGGTTGTATAGCTCACACGATAACCCGGGCAGGGTGCAGGGTGGTGAAGGATTGAGAGATCTGGATCGGGTAGGCCCGGTAAATTACAAGGGCATGTTTACACCTTGGGAAGAACCTACTGATGTATTTTATATGTTCAGGGCAAATTATGCACCAAAACAAACTGAACCTATGGTGTATATTGTTTCTCATACCTGGCCTAACCTTTGGAAC
>NZ_JBFTRT010001010.1:0-670 GCF_056399685.1 Pedobacter sp. 01N416 | reverse complement strand
CTTTTTGGAGGGATAATCCGCAGGATTATTGTCCGACAAAAAGACATCTTGCGGGTATAAAAAAACCAAGGGTTTACTTGCTAACTTCTACATATCTAAAATTGACTTCCCTTTTATTTACAAACAATCAGGACATAAAAAAAGGGGCCGAATGGCCCCTCCCACCTAAACTAAAAACAAAAAAAAACAAGTCTTCAATAAGGTATACCGGGATTACTCACGTAAGTCCATACGGACCTGGCCGTCGCCTGCCTCTGCGCTTTCGTTTATTGATATGATCTCAACTTCGCATGAATTTTCCGTTCCTCACGGAATAATGCTTCATCCCACAATTTCAAAGAACAGGTGCATGGCACCTATCTATTCCCATTAGCATAAAAGACTTTCTTTTGAAGAAAATCTTTTACTTGATCATTTGGAACCGCATCTTTGATGACGGCACCATGGATCAGGTAATTTTTAGATTGTTATTCAGTTATTCTTAAAACAGGTTACCCCGTTTCATTGACCAAACGTATCCAGTAATTTAGCGTGATGAAATTTTTGGCCTGAAATGGCCTGAATTGGTCTGAGTATGAGCGTAAAGTGACCTAACAACTGGCATGTTCAGTCTAAACTAAGGACTTGATGGAATCGTGAAGACTGAGCTAAATATATCCAATCTTCCCAG
>NZ_JBFTRT010001009.1:0-670 GCF_056399685.1 Pedobacter sp. 01N416 | reverse complement strand
TTTGATGCCTTTGTATCTTCAACAGCGTGGGCAGGTATGTGGCTGTTGGCCAAGCGTAAAATAGAAAACTGGATATTCCTGAACATTTCGAATATTGTTGCCATTCCATTGCTGTTTCATAAAAAGCTTCCACTCATGGCCTGTTTAACTACATTTTTATTCACCGTAGCCATATTTGGATTTTTAGACTGGAAGAAGATCATAAACAAAAGTAGACTCAAATTGGCTTAATTACCTTCCTAGGTAAAGCAAAAAATAATCATGCAAGAAACATTAAGCATCACCTGGCAAGAAAAAGTAAAAGCTTATGCAGCGCTTTCTGAAGAAATGGGTAAACTTCATCCCGAAATTTTAGAACTGGCCTATCAGGAAAATTGGTTTAAGCTTTTTGTGCCCGAAATTTATGGCGGACCAAACAAAAAACTTCCTGAAATTTTAAGATTGGAGGAAGAATTGGCTGAAGCTGATGGAAGTTTAGGCTGGACCATTACACTCTGTGCAGGTGCAGGCTGGTTTGCCGGATTTTTAAATCCTAAATTGGCTGCAGAGATTTTTGCTGATCGTGAAGTTTGTTTTGCCGGGAGTGGTGCCGTTGGTGGGGTGGCCATTAAAACGCAAAGTGGGTATCTGCTCAATGGAAAATGGAGCTATGCCAGCGGGGCATTGCACG
>NZ_JBFTRT010001008.1:0-680 GCF_056399685.1 Pedobacter sp. 01N416 | reverse complement strand
GGGTAGCTCAGCTGAGAAGAAAAAGTAAGAGATTAATTTCTTAAATTATATAAGCGCTCCGATGTATCGGGGCGCTTTTTTTATGCATGTTTTTTACCCCGAAAACACAAAGTTGTTTGCTATATTTTTGGTTTTTGAAAAGCAGTACCTGTAGCTCTTCGGTTCCGATAGCCCWGCTGTTCGTTTTATTTCGCTGCGCTCCATGTTCACTCCCATCAGGTTTAATTAACTTAAAACAGTACTAAGAAACCTACAAAACACCGCTTCGTCATGCCAGCGTTATATCTTTATTATTAAGCAAGAATTACTGCCAAAACCTCATTTCTTAAACCTTTTGGCTATCTTTTTGTTACATTAGCAATAGATAAACCGATACGAAAATGGATTTACAACTTCCTAAAAGCGAATACCCTAGAGTAGTTATAGTTGGCGGTGGATTTGGAGGAATTGAGTTAGCTAAACGTTTAAAAAACAAACCCTTTCAGGTGGTTATGCTCGATAAACATAACTACCATACTTTTCAACCCTTACTTTATCAGGTGGCTACAGGAGGTTTAGAAGCCGATTCGATCGCTTTCCCATTAAGAAAGATTTTTAAAGGACAGAAAAATCTCATTTTCCGGGTAACCAAGGTTACCGAAGTTAACGCAGCAGAAAACTGTTTACAAACCGATATAGGC
>NZ_JBFTRT010001007.1:0-693 GCF_056399685.1 Pedobacter sp. 01N416 | reverse complement strand
GGTGAAATCAAATTTATTCCGCCCAAATTTAATTTTAATTGCTTCGTTCTTAAATACTTATTTGAAATAGAAAAAGTACCCTCTAAATAGTTTAAAATATATTTTTACATATTAAATAGAACTTCTATATTTGCAGCTCATTAAAAAATGAGCCTCGGTAGCTCAGCTGGATAGAGCGTCGGTTTTCTAAACCGAGGGTCAGGGGTTCGAGTCCCTTCCGGGGTACAGTCAATGGCTTTCAGATCATCTGAGAGCCATTTTTTATTTCACATGCTATACTGTTTTGTTTCGCATTTGGCGCGCAACTGGTGCGCTTGTTTAAAATTGTTTAATTAAATCAAAGTTATTTTGTTTGGTTTTCAATTCCAAATTATTCAGATCATTCCATCGTCAGCAAAACTGTAATAGCTGTTTTCGCTTATRATGATATGATCCCATACATTAATATCTAGCAACTTTCCACACTCGGCCAATCTATTTGTTAATTTAATGTCTGCATCACTCGGTTTAAGATCTTGACTTGGGTGGTTATGAGCCAATATAATTGATGAACAGTTAGCTTTTAAGGCAGTAGCAAACACTATCTTTGGATCAACATAAGTACCGCTAACACCACCCATTGAGATATCAACAAAACCAAGCACTCGGTTACTTCTATTAAGAAGCAAGATCTTAAATTCTTCGAGAAATGCG
>NZ_JBFTRT010001006.1:0-695 GCF_056399685.1 Pedobacter sp. 01N416 | reverse complement strand
GGTTAGACTGGCGATCACGACCGATTCCCTTATTGGTGTAGAGAAAATAGAGATTTCGGTGGAAGATGGTTTGGTGACGCTTAAGGGATCTGTGGACAGTTACGCCAAAAAACTTGCTGCAGAACATGCCGCAAAATCTGTGAAAGGGGTAAAAAATGTTATTCAGAAAATAGAAGTCAGGTTTTCATTTAAAAGCAACCTAATTGTTTACATGGGGGCAAACCTGGTCTTGGATAGTAAGCATGCTTATAAAAATGACAATGACCAACCTATGCAGCTCATAGGCCCCCTGCATCCGGATTTGCACTTTGAAAGGAGTACTAATGAAATCTGGTGAAAATGGAAATGATGAGAAGGAAAATGGAATCGGCTTGTCCCGTCGATATTTACTTTTTAGATTGGGTATATTGAACTGGATCTCCAGCCGGTATTTATTTGTAGCGCTTTCAAAAAACATGATGCGCTGGCCATATCTGCCTTTGGGAAGGTTTATCAAAAAAATCTTTAAAAAATGGGGAACAATTTAGTGCGAACAGGTTCATTGGTTTGGTTTTTGTAGAATGCTTTTAAGGAATTTATGATTTGATCCTGAATATATAAACAGGTTCTTTTTAATAATTTCTTAATTCTCCAATAAAATAATCCACGAACAAAACGTTTTCTATGACCAGAACCGAGCGCTTTGGGTACAGCCC
>NZ_JBFTRT010001005.1:0-700 GCF_056399685.1 Pedobacter sp. 01N416 | reverse complement strand
TGCTTCCTGCGCATAATCCAAGTCATTTTTAGTATCCAGTGAACTTGCGATTTTGTTAAACAAATTCGAACTAAGTAAGGAAAGGATAGTTAAAATTACTAAATAACACAGTGTGATTCCGTAAGCGTAAAATACGATTGTATGGGCATGTAAAAATAGATTAGCGATAGAAACAAGGAGGCCAGTTACTAGCCAGGATAATGAACTGGCAAAACCACATACAAGACGTGTTGTGAATTCTTTGGTTACCGAATCTATTAGCTTATGGGTAAACTGATATTTATCTAGTTTCTTTTGCTCAAGTATGCTTTGGATAAGGCGTCTAAGCCCTTGGGCGGCACTTATCGTTATAAACAGGCTGAAAAGTACGAATGGAAATCCAATAGAAAAACAGACAAGGATCAATTTGATTGTATCGAGAGACTGAAAAAGTTTATTGTCGAAAAAAAATATAGTTAATAGACTAGGACATAGTGAACAGGTGAGGTTCAGGCCGACGGTAATAATTTTATCGTCCTTTAGATTGACTATGTAGGTAGTGAGTGTGTCGAGCATTAATAATAGAGTTTGATCACGTAAAATACCAAATTTAGCAAAAACATCTAAATCTGTACTGTACTAATTTTAGAGATTGGCTGATGTACCACATTTCCTGGAATAATTCAGTTGATAAGGAGGTAGGAAAAAAGATGTCTTAGGC
>NZ_JBFTRT010001004.1:0-701 GCF_056399685.1 Pedobacter sp. 01N416 | reverse complement strand
GTGTATGCATCACATTGTTTCGCACGAATTCGATTACATTTTGATTTTATCCGGCGATCAATTGTACCAGATGGACTTTAAGGATATGATTGAAAAACATATTGAAGCCAATGCAGAAATTACCATTGCCACTATTCCGGTAACGGCAAAAGATGCAACAGATTTTGGTATTTTAAAGGCTGATGATGAAAACATGATTACGTCTTTTATCGAAAAGCCTAAAACAGGTTTAGAAGACTGGGTTTCGGATACAGGTGAAGAAATGCAGGGCGAAGGACGTAATTTCCTAGCTTCGATGGGTATTTACGTTTTCAACCGCGAGTACCTGATCAATATCTTAAATGAGAACGAAGAAGAAAAGGATTTTGGCAAAGAGATTTTGCCTAGAGCAATTTCTCAGAGCAGGGTTTTAAGCTTTCAGTACGAAGGCTATTGGACTGATATTGGAAATATTTCATCTTTTTTTGAAGCTAATCTGGGCTTAACGGATGAAATTCCTAAATTTAATATGTTCGATAGCAATCATGCTATTTTCACCAGGGCGCGGATGTTGCCTCCTTCAAAAATTTCGGGTACCACTTTGGATAAAACGATTATTGCTGAAGGCTGTATTATTCAGGCTAGCAAAGTAGAACATGCTGTTTTGGGGATCAGATCAAGGATTGGAAAGGATACAGTTATTACCAATGCTTACATTATGG
>NZ_JBFTRT010001003.1:0-701 GCF_056399685.1 Pedobacter sp. 01N416 | reverse complement strand
CATTTTGAAAAGCAGGGTTCTGTTTCAATCGGTTCCGAAAGCCCCGTTATCCACTTTACTTCTCCCGATAGAAAAATCGGGATCGTGTTCGCTGCTACCGGGTTTAGCTAAGTTAAACCTGTGCTTAAACTCAGTTTTCCAAACCCGACATGGCGGATACCGGCCCCGTGTGTAAGGCCTGCAGGCGTATGAGCATGTGGCGGGACTRRCAYTGCGAAGAACCACWGGYTTTGCTTTTCTAAAAAAAAAGAACTAAATTTTTAAAYSCTGATGMGCAGYAGCGTGTTTTTYCTAAACTTTTCATTAATAAAAAAGAACAGCAAGATTAGCCAGGGTCGTCCTGCTGAACTTGTTTTACAAGGTAGAAATAGTATTTTTAATTGCCTTGTAGCTACTACGTGGTCAGTATCTTACTGATAGGATAGATCCTGAAACAAGTTCAGGATGACGGTACGAGATGAAGAATTTATCATGGAACCTCGCAGGTTTTTAAAAACCTGCGAGGTTTTTTGCTTCTCAAATCTCATATCTAAACTCTCCAATCTCATTTCACATTTTGAAAAGCAGGGTTCTGTTTCAATCGGTTCCGAAAGCCCCGTTATCCACTTTACTTCTCCCGATAGAAAAATCGGGATCGTGTTCGCTGCTACCGGGTTTAGCTAAGTTAAACCTGTGCTTAAACTCAGTTTTCCAAACCCCGA
>NZ_JBFTRT010001002.1:0-702 GCF_056399685.1 Pedobacter sp. 01N416 | reverse complement strand
ACATCACCCTTTTTAATCTATTTTAATTATTTTCATCATTTTGAAAGTCTTGCCTTTGGCACTAGTTACCTTAACTAAATAGACTCCTGTAACCAGTCTAGATACATCTAATTCGGCATTGCTACTTTCCATTTTTTTATTCAAGAACATTCGTCCAATTATATTAAATACCGCTACTTCATAAGGACCACTATATCCTTTAATATTAATATTCAATATATCTTTTACAGGATTTGGATAGATCTGCACACTAGCATCAGCAAGACCGTCAACTTTAATGTTCGATATGTCTATTGCACTAACACTTTTATTAGTTGAATTATTATCGGCTAAATTTGAACTTTGAGATGAGTTCATTGCCGTTGCTGAGTTTTGAGATAAAACAAGTTGTGGACGAAGTGTTGGGTCGGTAGTTTCCTTTGAACGGAACGTCACGTCGGCTCCCGCGCCCAAAAGTGTAGTAACCACACGAAGTGACAATGTTTTATCTCCCGAAAGCTCGGCCATTGCCTGACTGCTAATATCCCATTGAGCCCATCCCGAGCCTTGGCCATTAATGGTTGCCAACAAAGTACTTGATGCTGGTTTATTGCTCCAGTTAACGCCTGTTTCTGTCCAAGAATCTGTAGGTACATAATAAACCTGAAAAGTAGTAGATGCTACATTAGTGCCAGCGCCAGCGATACACCGCCAGCGATACTC
>NZ_JBFTRT010001001.1:0-703 GCF_056399685.1 Pedobacter sp. 01N416 | reverse complement strand
ATAAAGACCTGGGAACAGTAACCAATACCGCAACGGTAAATGCCAAAACACTTGGTGGTGTTAATGTAACCGATGTTTCAGGAACCTCCGAAAACAATAATGCTGCAACAGTTATTGCATTCCCTAAATCGCCAAAAGCGGTTGATGATGTTGGTGGTACAGTGGCAAATAAATCGGTTACCATTAATGTATTGGCAAATGATGATCCTGGAAATTCTACCCTTGATAAATTAACAGTAGAAGTTGTAGGCCGGCCTCAACATGGTAAAGTAACGGTAAACGCTGACGGTACGATTACCTACACACCTGATCCTGGTTACACCGGCGATGATACCTTTACTTATAGGGTGAAAGATGCCTATGGTTATTATACCAATGTGGCAGCGGTAACCTTAACGGCTAACTTCGCTGGCCTTACCATACCTAATCTGTTTACGCCAAACGGTGATGGTATAAATGATACCTTCGAAATCTTGGGCATTAACCAATACCCAGTTAACGAACTGCAGATTGTTAACCGTTGGGGCAATGAGGTATTCCGTGCCAAAGGTTACCAGAACAACTGGACAGGTGAGGGATTAAACGAAGGTACTTACTACTACTTATTGCGTGTTAAAAAAGCAGGAAGCGATCAGTACGAAGTGTTTAAAGGTTACATTACATTAATCAGAGCGTTTAAAAAATAAGATAAGAGGCTTAGTGC
>NZ_JBFTRT010001000.1:0-709 GCF_056399685.1 Pedobacter sp. 01N416 | reverse complement strand
ATCGAAATCTGCATCTACAATTTTAATGCTTTTAACATGTACCGATTTAAAAGTTTTTGAAATCTGCTCGTAAAGCGATTTTTCATCTTTTATGCTGTCGGGTTTCTTGGTTACTTTGTTAAAAATCATATTGATAGATGGCTTTTGTAAAAGGATTTCATTTACAGCTATCCGTTTTTTAAAGTAGGCCGTTAATATTCCAACACGGCTAATCTGTAGTTTCTTCAATTTAAGCTCGAAAGTATGTGCAGGTGCCAGTTGTTTTTTTCTTAAGCTATCGAAAACGGCCGTATCGGGCATTAGTGTAACATCGCGCAGCGCCAGGCTACCTGTAATTACGTTTAAGTTAATGCTTTTAAAATCTATCCGGTAGAGGTGGTGGGAGCCATTATAAACCCCGGCCTTAATTTTTTCGATCAATATGGGTTTCCATCGGGCACTTAAAAACATGGCGCCAAATGCTACAATTAGTACCAGTATGCCGAATATGCTTCCTATCCAGGTCCAAACTTTATTTCTATGCTGAGCTGTCATTTATTATGGTTTATCGATAGGTAACAGATAGAAGTGTGAAAGGTTTTTTTAGGGGCAAGGCAAAAGACTAAAGCAGAAAGACCAAAGAGGAGCTGTTGGATGCTTTATTGTTAAAATGATTTTTTTGGAGCGCAAGGGCAGTATAAGAAACACCGTTTGTTCCTTTGCTGCGCTT
>NZ_JBFTRT010000999.1:0-723 GCF_056399685.1 Pedobacter sp. 01N416 | reverse complement strand
GGTTTTAATCAGGGCTCATGGTGAGGCGCCATCAACCTATCAACTGGCTTTAGAAAATAACCTGACTTTAATAGATGCTTCATGTCCTGTTGTGCTGAAATTACAGAATAGGATTAAAAATTCACATGATGACGATGAGCAAGTACTTATTTTTGGTAAGCACGGGCACGCCGAGGTAATCGGATTACAAGGTCAAACAGATGGTAAGGCAATTGTTTTTCAGGATCTGGCCGAGCTGGATAATGTAGAATTGCCTGCTAAATTTACCCTATATAGCCAAACCACTAAAAGCACCGATAAATTTTATCACATTAAAGATGAATTATTGAGCCGTGGTTATGAAGTTAAGGCTAACGATACCATTTGCAGGCAAGTATCTAACCGTTACGAAGAGCTGGAAGATTTTGTAAGTCATTATGATAAAATCGTTTTCGTATCAGGCAAGAAATCTTCTAATGGAAAAGTGCTATACGATGTTTGTAAAAAACACAACGATAATTCTTATTTTATTTCGAATGTTGAAGAGTTAGATCAAACCTGGTTTAACGAAAATGATAAAGTTGGCATCTGCGGTGCTACTTCTACACCAATGTGGCTGATGGAAAAGGTTAAAGCCGCTTTGGAAAAATACTAGATTTATCATGAGAGGCGTCGCCCTGACCTGTAGCGTAGCGGAAAGCTACGAAGTAAACCGAGCTTTAAGCGAGCTCACCGAAGGTAATT
>NZ_JBFTRT010000998.1:0-726 GCF_056399685.1 Pedobacter sp. 01N416 | reverse complement strand
GATTCTAGGTGAATAAAAATAGTATTATAATAAAAAGGGCGATGAAATTATTTTTACATCGCCCTTTTATATTTATGTTTAAATAAGTTTAGTTATTATTATACTGATCATTTCTTTCAAATTGTCTTAATGAGATCGTCATGCTGAATTTATTTCAGCATCTTTCCTGCAATAGACCCCGAAATGAATTTACTTCGTAGCTTTCCACTTCGCTACAGGTCAGGGTGACGACCCATAATATTGTATTAATCGAACTTAGTTGAATAGACTAAAGACTCCTGACTTAGGACTCAAGACTATCAGCGCTTTCTTCAACCTTTCTTCTCAGTTCATCTTTATAAGCTTGCATTTTAACTGTTAAAGAATCATCAGCTGTAGCTAAAATCTGAGTGGCCAATAAACCTGCATTTTTAGCAGCGTTTAATGCCACTGTAGCCACCGGGATACCATTCGGCATTTGTAAGATCGATAAAATACTATCCCAGCCATCGATAGAGTTTGATGACTTAACCGGAACACCAATTACTGGTAATGTGGTGATAGAAGCAACCATTCCTGGTAAATGGGCAGCACCACCGGCACCGGCAATAATCACTTTTAAACCACGGCCTTGTGCTTCTTTAGCATAATTAAACATCCGTTCTGGTGTTCTGTGGGCAGAAACAACCGTAATTTCATAGTTTATTCCAAATTCTTTTAATACATCAGCAGCATCTTGCATAACAG
>NZ_JBFTRT010000997.1:0-734 GCF_056399685.1 Pedobacter sp. 01N416 | reverse complement strand
TTCTAATACAGATTGGAGTTGGGCACCTTTATTTGCTGATTTTGACAACGATGGTTGGAAGGATTTATTTATTTCTAACGGATATTTAAGAGACTTTACTGATATGGATTTTCTGAAATATACCGTTGCAAATGCCCAAAAAGAATCACTTAAACAAGGGAGTTTAAAATTTCAAACCTTCGATTTGGTGAAAAAAATGCCATCGAATCAAATCTCAAATTATATTCTTTCAAACAACCATGATTTAACTTTTACCAATAAAACAGTAGAGTGGGGTATTTCAACACCTTCCGTTTCAAATGGTTCTGCTTATGCCGATTTGGATAATGATGGTGATCTGGATTTAATTGTTTGTAATATAAACTCACCGGTAATGGTGTATAAGAACAATTCCGATTTACTGAAATCGAACTATTTAAAAATTAATCTTATTGGAGAAGGATTAAATACAGCAGCAATTGGGGCTAAAATCTATATTAAAACAGAGGATAATTTACAGTATCAGGAGAAGTATGTGGTACGTGGTTATCAATCAAGTGTAGATCAAATCAATTGTTTTGGTTTAGGTAAAAACAATAAAATAAATTATGTAAAAATAGTTTGGCCTGACGGAAAAGAAAGTTTGATTGAGAATGTACAATCAAATCAGACACTAACAGTTAAGCAGAATGAAGCTGTAATAAAAAAGGAGAATATTAGTACACCAAAAGCACTATTTACAGATTATACGGCAG
>NZ_JBFTRT010000996.1:0-734 GCF_056399685.1 Pedobacter sp. 01N416 | reverse complement strand
GTGGTATACTGTCGAATCTGTTTTGCAAAGCGCACAGAATAAGGCAATCAACCAAAATAATATTGTTTTAGATACCGTGAACCAAAAACTTTATCTGCCAGTAAATTATGGTACAGATTTAAAAGCCTTTGATCCGCAGTTTAATACCTTTAATCAAATCAGTATCGCACCAAAAGGGAAATTAGATTTTACTAAAGGCCCTGTAAAAATTAAGGTAAGTATTGCCAATCAACAACCTAAAACTTATTTGGTAAGTGTTGCTGTATCCAATAACCCAGTTTTAAAAGGTTATTACGCAGATCCGGAAATTTTATATTCCAATAAAACAGGCAAATATTACATCTATCCAACCAGCGATGGTTTTAACAACTGGAGTGGTACCTATTTTAAAAGTTTTTCATCAACTGATCTCGTTAACTGGACAGATGAAGGTAAAATATTAGACCTTGAGAAAGATGTTTCGTGGGCGAAAAAGAATGCCTGGGCACCTACCATTATCGAAAAGAAAGTAAACGGCGCTTATAAGTATTTCTATTATTTCACAGCAGCACAGAAAATTGGAGTTGCTGTTGCTGATCATCCAGCCGGTCCGTTCAAAGATAGCGGTAAGGCTTTAATTTCAAGCAAACCAAAAGGAATAAAAGGTGGTCAGGAGATCGATCCTGATGTATTTAATGATCCTAAAACCAACAAAAGTTATCTATATTGGGGAAATGGGTATATGGCCGTTGCAC
>NZ_JBFTRT010000995.1:0-735 GCF_056399685.1 Pedobacter sp. 01N416 | reverse complement strand
GGCCTGATAAGGACCATGAAGATCAGTATGCGGTATTGAACAAAAACAGGGATATAGCCAAATACCGTAAGTACCTATACGATCAGGTAACCGAGTTACTTACTAAATATGGCAAAATCGACATTCTTTGGGCAGATTTCTCTTATCCGGGCAAACATGGTAAGGGTCGTGATGATTGGGGTTCGGTAGCATTACTTAAGCAGATTAGAAAACTGCAGCCACAAATTATTGTAGATAACCGCCTGGATCTTAATGATTATGAAGATGGTACAGATTTCGAAACACCTGAACAGGTTAGTCCGAAGGAATTAGAAAAATACCGCGGCAAAGTTTGGGAAACCTGCCAAACCTTTTCAGGCTCGTGGGGCTACCACCGTGACGAAAACACCTGGAAAAGCAACAGGAAGTTATTAGATCTTTTGATTACTTCAGTAGCCAATGGAGGAAATTTATTATTAAATGTTGGGCCCACTGCGCGTGGTGAGTTTGATAGCAGAGCAAACGTTGCTTTAGATAGCCTAAGCCTTTGGATGCACGCCAATTCGAAATCTATTTATCATTGTACTTTCGCCCCAACCGAATTTAAAGCGCCCGAAGGAGTAAAACTCACTTACAATAGCGACACCAAAAAACTGTATTTGCATTTGTTCGAATATCCAAATACGGGCTACATTACGCTGGATGGATATAAAGAGAAGGCGAAATACGCGCAGTTTTYACATGACAACTCTGAAA
>NZ_JBFTRT010000994.1:0-736 GCF_056399685.1 Pedobacter sp. 01N416 | reverse complement strand
ACTCCATTCTTCATCAATAAAACGCCAGGATTTGCCCTAACCATACTTTTTAAAGGTACGGCATCGGCATAAAAAACCTCCGAAAACAGGTTATTCTTTTTGATAAAGACCTGTGCATCCTGAGCCGAATTGGAAGTAAGCAATACCGTACGGATATTAAACTGCTGCGTAGCGTTTAAAGCCAAGGCGTTCAATTTACCAATAGCGGCCTCGTTGGTAGCATGAAGATCGTAGGCTACAAAGATCAAATTATAATAAGGGTTTTCGATCAGTTCCTTGGTATAATCGGTACCCGAAGCATCTGTAATGTTCAGGTCTTTGATTTTAGGTTCAAAACCTTTTTTAACCAGCCTTTTTGCCGGTTCACCGATAATTTCCCAATTGTTATCCTTCCATATCTCTGTTTTAAGATAGGCTTTATCGCTCATATCTTTCTCTTCATTGGTTTTCTTGTTCTTTAAGTGATACATGATCTCAAATTCATCTGGTTTTTCTCCTGGAGGAATCACCATTAATGATGGAAGATGTGCACCAACTTTATAAGGCAGGAAATCGATAATCGGCAAAACATTGTAAGTGTACAAGCCAAAACCTAAAGATATAACCGTTACTGCAATAGCGATATTTCTTTGAGTGGTTTCTTTTTTAAATAAAGGCTGGATCAGGTTCTTGTTTAAGAAAATAACAATGATCAGCGCTAAAAGGATCAGATCTTTACTGAACGACTGCCATGGGG
>NZ_JBFTRT010000993.1:0-742 GCF_056399685.1 Pedobacter sp. 01N416 | reverse complement strand
AAACTTGGTTCTGATATGGTTTTGGCATCGGTGATATAAGTAAAATCTCCAATCCGATACCCGGTAATGGGCAACAAATGGTGCATCACTTCAAACGGAATAATTTTGCTTTCTCCAATTTTAAAATCTTCGCCATTGGTTACGCTGTGCAGATTAATCTGTGGCAAACCATGGTATTTAGTCTCGGCAAAAATGTAATAGAACTCTCTTTTTAAAGCCGTTTGAACCCTGTCTGTCGCATAAACATCAATTACCTTGTGTAGCAGATAATTAAATGGCCTGATATCATCCAAACCGGCAATGTGGTCTTTGTGTTCGTGGGTAAACAATACCGCATCAAGATCTTTTACCTTTTCGCGTAAAAGCTGGTAACGGAAATCAGGCCCACTATCTACCACGATGGTTTTATCAGCTGTTTCAATTAATATCGAAGTCCGTAAGCGGTTATCTCTTTTATCAGCAGATAAACAAACTTCGCAATTACAAGCAATTACAGGAACGCCTTGTGATGTACCAGTACCTAAAAAAGTAACCTTCATCTGCTTAAACTTTCCTTTCTATAATTGTAATGCTGGAGTTGTATCTTCATTAAAATAATTCGGTTTGCTGTAAGGATAGGTAGAATTGGCGCTGTTTTTCTTCTAGCAGGTTTTCGTCTGTATTGGTTTGCTTAACCAAAGTTACCAATGCAGCAATTTTTCCTTCCAGATTTGAAAATTTGTTTACCACAACAACCTTATTG
>NZ_JBFTRT010000992.1:0-747 GCF_056399685.1 Pedobacter sp. 01N416 | reverse complement strand
GAATTAAATATTGCCAATAAGGAATTAGCATTTCAGAATAAAGAAAAAGAGAAACGAGCAAACGAGTTACTTACTGCTAATAGAGCGCTTAAAGTTGCACAAGATAATATACGTAAGCTTAATGATGAATTGGAACAAAAAGTAATTGAACGTACTGCCCAATTAGAAGCGGTTAATAAAGAACTAGAATCTTTCTCCTACTCTGTATCTCATGATTTACGTGCACCAATTAGAGCAATTAATGGTTACACTAAAATAATAGCCGAAGATTATGGTGATAAATTTGATGCTGATGGCATAAAAATTCTCCAATCGGTAATGAACAACTCCAAAAAAATGGGCGAATTGATTGACGATCTGCTTGCTTTTTCAAAATTGGGAAGAAAATCTGTGGCTTTTGCCGATATAGATATGGTTGAGCTAGTTTCTACGGTAAGGGAAGAGCTATTATTTGAAGGAGATGGAAATATTCCTGATTTTAAAATTGCTGCTTTACCGGCTGCCAAAGGAGATAAATCATTAATTAAACAAGTTTGGGTTAACCTCATCTCTAATGCCATTAAGTACGCTAGCCATAAAAAAAACACAACAATAACAATAGACTCCTACACAAAAGATAAGCTGAATGTTTATTGTGTAAAAGATGAGGGAGCTGGATTTGATATGCAATATTATGATAAGCTTTTTGGTGTTTTTCAGCGATTACATTCTCAAGAAGAATTTGAAGGTACCGGAATAGGTTTGGCT
>NZ_JBFTRT010000991.1:0-748 GCF_056399685.1 Pedobacter sp. 01N416 | reverse complement strand
GTTCCTGGATGAGGTAAGGAATTCCTTTCAACGAAGCTGCATACAATAGTGGGCCCGAGGCATAACCACCAACACCTACTACGGCATCGGGCTTAAAATCATTGATAATCTGCATGGCTTTGCGAACACTACCGATTACCTTGAACGGGAGCGCGAGATTTTTAATAATCGAGCCGCGTTGCATCCCACTAATATTTAACCCTATAATTTTATATCCGGCTGCAGGAACTTTTTCCATTTCCATGCGGCCTATTGCACCCACAAACAAAATCTCACAGGTTGGCACCATGCGTTTTAGCGCATTGGCTATGGCCACGGCGGGAAAAATATGCCCGCCGGTGCCACCACCTGATATGATAATTTTTGGGGAATTATTCATTTTATATTTAATTATTGAATGATAGAATTTTGAATGAGTGAGTGCTACAGGCAATCCTCCATTCTTTCATTTCAATCATTCGCTCTTTCAATCACTATTTATTATTACTTACTGTTTTTCTTGCTTTAGCTACAATTGCCAAAATTTCATTTACTTCTTTTAATAATGGTTGAGCTTTAACTAAATCCGAAATTCCAGATTCGGTTAAAATTTCAATCCAAAAAGCTGTTTCATCAGCCTCTTCTACAACTATGCTAAGTTTTGCGTAAAACTCAGCTTTTGACCTACTTCTACAAGCTGCTCTATAATTTGATCCAACTGAAGAAGAGGAACGCATAAATTGCCTACCTAATATTCTTGCTTCTTCTG
>NZ_JBFTRT010000990.1:0-751 GCF_056399685.1 Pedobacter sp. 01N416 | reverse complement strand
TCATAAGTAAAAGTAATACTCTGTGATCCGGAAATAACTCTTGGGAGATTGAGGAAATTATATTCTATATCAGTAATGCCTTTTTGGGTATCTACTTTAAGATTACCATTATTATCATATCCATAGTTACTATTAATGAAGCCCGATATACTAGTTAATCGATTTCCATTGTAACCGCTGTAATTGTTCAATCCAAAATTATCCCTTCTCAGACTTACGATATTGCCCATCACATCGTAACTTATCTCTTCACCTAAATTATTACCTGCTGTTGATTTTTCCAATCGATTTAGTTTGTCGTATTTATACTCAAAGGAATTACTTTGTCCATTTGTATACGTCTGCCCGGAAATATTGCCATTAAATTGTGGAATCACACCATCATTATAGGTTAATTGAAGTGAAAATTCATTGCTTGTACTGGTCTTCAACCATCCACGTTGATTGTAAGAATAATCTGTATGCTGCAAATTATCATTCAATTGCTTTTGTGTTAGTTGCCCAAGTTCGTTGTAAATATTTTTGCTTAAAGTAATATTTTGTCCCGCCAGGCCATTTGTGCTGATCTGCTGTAGGGTTTCTGTTTTTCTTCCCAGATGATCATATCTGTATTCATTATTTATATCAGTTTGCACACCTAAAAGTAAATGAGTTCTTGCCTGATATCTTAACTCATTTTGAAAATTATAAGTTTTACTAACTCCATCACTTCCCCCCATCAAGTCTTCACTCTTCTGTTGAACGATTCTTC
>NZ_JBFTRT010000989.1:0-752 GCF_056399685.1 Pedobacter sp. 01N416 | reverse complement strand
GCTTTGAGTATTACAACTAGAGAATGCCGTAATGAATAATAATGCTTTAGTTATTGAAGTAAATTTCATGTTTTAGATAAAAAAATGTAATTAAACTGAAAGGCCTGAAGGTGAACTTTTTAACCCCTCTATTTTCATAAAAAAATTATCATACTGCAGGCATATTCTTTTTTCTGAGCAACAAATAACCAAATCCTGTAATTAAAACAAATACGATCAAAGAATTAATATGCAAAAAAGACGACTCATAAGCCATTCTCCAGGAAGAAACAGAATCTTTTTGGAGGCCGCTAATCCACAGCATTATATCACTAATAAATGTTGAGGATAATAACAATAACCCAAAAGCTAAACGCCAATACCTCGATTTCTGGAAATAGGTGAACCAAAGACTTTGTGTGGAAAGTAAATACACCAATAGCGGAAACACTGCCGGGAACCAATAAGGTCCGGTAAAGCGGTTTACGAACTCATATTGAACATAATCCCCACTTAGCCAGTCAGCACAGAAAATTACCGGGAATTGCAAAAAATATATAATACCAACAACTCTGATCAACCAAATAACAGACCTATCAAACTGCCCGATAAATTTATTTTTTCTAAAAAAGAATATTACGATACTCCAGCAAGCATAAATAAACATTTGCTCCTGCAAAATATAGCGCGGCAAAATAGAGTCAATCATTAATGAGCGTTAAATTTAGATAACACAAATTAAGTTATTTATTTGGTATTGATTAATATACGAG
>NZ_JBFTRT010000988.1:0-754 GCF_056399685.1 Pedobacter sp. 01N416 | reverse complement strand
GGCTTACTGGTCCGCTTGATGGTTTTAGATATCGCGTAAGTGGGGAAAAGTATTTTGGTACCTATAATTTTGCTGGTGTAACTGCAGATCTCCGTAAATATTGGAGGGCTAAGCCAGTAACATTTGCCGTTCGAAGTTATAACACCCTAAGGATTGGTAAAGATGCGGATAGACTTTATCCAATGTATCTGGGTTATCCTTATCTAATTAGAGGTTACGAATCAAATTCAATTTACAAAAGCACCTCGGCTCAATCGTCAGAATCTTTCGATATTAACCAGTTAACAGGAAGTAAAATAGCCGTTTTTAACTTCGAGGTACGCTTACCTTTTACAGGGCCTAAAAAGTTAGCTGCAATACCTTCTAAATTTTTATTCTCTGATCTGAATTTATTCTTTGACGCAGGATTGGCCTGGACAAACGACACCAAGGTGAAGTTTAAAAGTGAACCGACCTATACGACAGAACCTGTATTAGATAACAATGGTGTTCCTGTTAAAGATGATAAAGGAAATCCAGTTACCTATCAATCTACAACGGAACGTGTGCCAGCAATGAGTATTGGTATATCGTTACGGGTAAACGTTTTTGGCTATTTTGTATTAGAGCCTTATTATGCGATTCCTTTCCAAAGGAAGGATGTTAAAACTGGAGTATTTGGTTTAACATTCGCTCCAGGGTGGTAAAAGGAAATTAATTAGGAAATTGCATATGAAAAAAATATTTTTAATGGTTTTATTGTCTTGCAGTCTTT
>NZ_JBFTRT010000987.1:0-756 GCF_056399685.1 Pedobacter sp. 01N416 | reverse complement strand
CATTCGTCATTTCGAGCGCAGTCGAGAAATCTTTTAAACTTGTTATTTAATAATGTACAGGCATTGCTAGGGATAAAAATCTGCGTTTATCATCTTAAATCTGCAGGAAAACAAATAGTCGATTGCTTGTTTTTTCCGCAGATCAAAAAGAATTTGCAGATTTAAGCTCGAAGACCCGTTCATCTGATTGTATTCAAGAGCTCATGAACATCGGAATGTCATTCCCGCGCAGGAGAGAATCATAATGCAATAAGCTTTAAGATTCCGAATCAAGTTGGGAATGACGCACCGCCTAAATCTAGGCTTACCACAAAAAGAATCGCTATTGATAACGACCGAATTGCCTGCTTAAAAATTAAAAGTAGCTTTCAGCATGGCCACCCTTCCCGGTATATAATAGGTTCCGGTGGTGAGTGAATTTGCTGAAAGATAAATCGCATCAAACCTTTTGATATTGGCCAGATTGGTTATGCCAAATTCTAAATCTGTTTTCATTTTTAAGAGTTTGTATTTGATGTTCATATCTGCAAAAAGATATTTCAGATTAGGTTGTGTAGATTGATGCGTAAATAAATGCTCTACCGATAAATTTAAATACACATTTCTAACAGTGGTGATAGCCAGGCTAGATTGCTGCCTAAGCTGCTGGAAATTCGTTTTTATCGCATCAGCAACTTTGGCTTTATTATCGGTTACCGAGAAATTTGCAAGATAAGACCAATTGATAAAATTGGTAAGTTTTGCTTCTATCCCTAC
>NZ_JBFTRT010000986.1:0-757 GCF_056399685.1 Pedobacter sp. 01N416 | reverse complement strand
AGCTTAGGGCAAAGAATAGCAACCGCTTTAAGGTTCCCGCCTGCCCGGGAATGACGACTGTATTAGATAAGCCCCATTATAACCAAAAAGACACCAAGAACACCAAGCTAATACTTGGCAATCTTAGTGTCTTCGTGACTTAGTGGTTTAACTAACCGAGCAGATTACTGCCAGCCGCCTCCTAACGAGCGGTACAAACCAACAACTGCATTTAACTGCTCTGTTTTAATGGTAGTTAACTCCAGTTCGCTTTGCAATAAATTGCCTTGTGCGGTAATTACCTCTAAATAGTTCGCCATACCACTTTTAAACAATAAACTTGCATTTTTTGAGGCTTGTTGTAAAGTCTGCGCTCTTTTTTCAGCAATGCTGTATTGTGTTTTTAACTTCTCTACTTTCGTTAACTCATCAGACACTTCGCTAACAGCATTTAATACCGACTGACGGAACTGGATCACCGATTTCTCGCGATCGATCTTAGCCAGTTCTAAAGAAGTTTTTAGCTGACCTCTTTGAAAAATCGGCTGGGTAATCCCTGCTCCAACCAAACCGAACAACGATGCCGGAACATTAAACCAGTTGCTCGCTTTAAAAGAGTTGATGCCTCCGCTAGCCGTAATCACCAACGATGGATATAAACTTGCTTTTGCTACACCAACCTTTGCATTAGCAATGGTAAGCGCCAGTTCGGCACTTTTAATATCAGGCCTGCGGCTTAACATCGACGAAGGAAAACCTGCATTCAGGTCTTGTGGGA
>NZ_JBFTRT010000985.1:0-760 GCF_056399685.1 Pedobacter sp. 01N416 | reverse complement strand
GTATATGAACTTGATCCGCCTAGATGGCGAAAAGTTTTATTATACGTTTTTAGAAGACTATATCAATAACTACAATGCTAAAGTGCGGAAGTACAGAAATTACAATGAGCTCAGGATTACCCGAAATAATTCCTACTACACTTCTTTACTTAAACATTTGCGTGGCGTAAAAAACCTGCAGCTATTTTATCCTGATGATAAATTAACATCATTAAGCAGGAGCCATGCACAGGATTTGAACAGGAATAATCTCGATACGCACGAAAGTAGTAACGGAGATAAATTTTCGAAACGATTATCCAGGTATTTCGCCAATAAAGCTATGAGCGAAAATATCGATTTCGGTTACTCGAACAGTTTAGATATTGTTTGCCATTTGTTGTTAGATTGTGGCGTACCTTCTCTTGGCCACCGCTTTAATTTACTTGATCAAAAATACAAGCTCAATACCGTTGGCGTAAGCATACAGCCCCACCCCTCTTATACCTGGTGCGCAGTAATCGATTTTGTTGCACAACCTACATATTACTCCAATAACGAGTAAATTGCATAAATAATCTTATTTCTGTGGCAATAAAAATTTAATTGTAAATTGCGCCCAACAACAAAGGGTGCACGATAAATGCATATTTCAAGGCCACCACGTCCTGCTGAACTCGTTTCAGCATCTTTATCGCAGGAAAGATCCTGAAATAAATTCAGGATGACGACCGCTTATGCATTTGGTGAAGCCCAATAATAACAACGAACAGTTTTAAGT
>NZ_JBFTRT010000984.1:0-764 GCF_056399685.1 Pedobacter sp. 01N416 | reverse complement strand
TTCCAACTAATGCCGAATTTGAATTTCCTTGACTCATATTTATTTTATTTCTTTTTAACTTCTTTAAACTTTTGCATTTCCACCTTGTTTTTAATTCCCATTTAAAGGGCTAGGAGTTTTATGCGATTACTTTTAATGTTTTTTGTACAAAGCGTGCTTTTTCTATGGCTTTTTCTCTATCGATATCTACAATGGTTACATGGCCCATCTTACGGAAAGGTTTTGTGTATTTCTTGCCATACAGGTGAACAAAAACACCGTCAATCGCTAGTATTTTTTCCAGATTTTCATATTTAGCCACACCTTCGAAGCCTTTTTCGCCAAGTAGGTTAATCATAATGGCATTGGTAATACTCGTAGTATCGCCAAGTGGCAAATTATAAATAGAACGTAAATGTTGTTCGAACTGAGAAACATAATTGCCCTCGATAGTTTGGTGACCGCTATTGTGCGGACGAGGAGCCACTTCGTTAACCAGCAACTCTCCATCTTTGCAAATAAACATTTCTACCGCTAAAATCCCGGTGATGTTCATTGCTGAGGCAATATTTTTAGCAATGTTTTCTGCTTTTTGTTGCAAGCTTTCGGCAAAAGTAGATGGGGAAATTAAAAACTCAACCAAATTGGCCTCTGGGTTAAATTCCATTTCTACCATCGGGAAAGTTTTCATATCGCCGTTGGCATTACGGGCAACAATTACGGCAACTTCTTTTTCAAAATCGACCAGTTTTTCAATAATACAAGGTGCATCGAAAGCTCTGGCC
>NZ_JBFTRT010000983.1:0-765 GCF_056399685.1 Pedobacter sp. 01N416 | reverse complement strand
GTAGTATTCGATATGGCTGGCACTACAGTGAACGAAAACAACCTAGTTTACAAAACCCTAATGGATGCAATAAATGTCGCTGGTTTTTCATATTCCCTTGATCAGGTTCTTGCTGTTGCAGCAGGAAAGGAAAAGAAAGAAGCAATCAGATCGGTACTTAAAACTTACGAAGGTTCTTTTGATGAAGCCATGGTCTTCGATATATATGAAAAATTTATTGGCAAACTGAAACTGGCGTATGAAACTGAGGAAATTTTACCTCAACCTGGTTCGATTGAACTTTTTGAAAAACTTCGGAAAGAAGGAATAATTTTGGTACTTAATACAGGTTACGACAGGGTTACCGCAGAGGCTATACTGAGCAGACTGGGTTGGAAGGCAGGTACCGAATTCGATACACTCGTTACTGCTTCTGAGGTCGGCCAAAACAGACCAGAACCTGATATGATTTTATTGGCAATGAGACAGCATGGTCTTACCGATGGTAAATCGGTTGTTAAGGTTGGAGATTCAAGTATTGATATTGAAGAAGGTAAAAATGCAGGTTGCGGCTTAAGCATTGGCATTACCACAGGCGCACATACACAGAAACAATTAGAAAAAGCTAAACCTGACGCGGTAATAGACAATTTAATGGAAATCTATGCTATGGTAACCAAGCACAACTAAATAATTGAAATGATTAAATAATTACAACCGTATATGCTAACATACAAATGGGGCAAACGATTGTAATTRAACATAAAAGGCTCCTGGTATTATACC
>NZ_JBFTRT010000982.1:0-766 GCF_056399685.1 Pedobacter sp. 01N416 | reverse complement strand
GAACGCTTGCAGTTCAGGGCAACAATAGAATTATTATGGTGGTAATTTATGTAAAGACATCCGAAGTTCGCATGAGACACAGGCCTATACTCAAACTTCGGATGTCTGGCAACGAACTGAATTAATTCATACCAAATGATCTTACCTGGCCACCACCTGGTCTGTTCTGTCTAAAACGTTTCATCATGTTCTCCATTTTAGTTTTATACTCTTCAGCAGTGATCAGTTTTGCTTTTTTAGGTGCGGTTACATCTTTTGCACTTACATTCCTATATTCGATGCTTTTGGCAATTGAACTATTACCTCTGCCTTCGATCGCTAAAACTGCACCTTCAGTCCACATATTTGGGTTTGGAGAAAAGTCGAACCCCAAATCTTTTGTATACCAGATTTTGGTTTCTTCTACTACGTTTTTATCCATATCCAAGATTTTAATAGCCCTTGTAGATCTTATAATCGCCTGGTGACAGGTAAAACCAATAATCTGTTTAGTAGAATCTGTTTTAATCACTTCTATGGTTGGTGCCGGAGCTGGTTTTGCTGTAGTGGTATCATTAGGATTTCTACCGCCCATTCTCATTGAGCCAATCGGACCAGAAGTAGATAAAGTTAATTTACTCGGCATGTAATATGTCGTATCGTTCAGATCAAAAACCTCCGTAAGGCCCTTATCTGCAAAGGTATAGTAATATTCTCTGTTACCTCCACCACCACCAAAACGCATCATCATACGGCCCATGCCGCCACCGCCACCACCTGCTCCATT
>NZ_JBFTRT010000981.1:0-767 GCF_056399685.1 Pedobacter sp. 01N416 | reverse complement strand
AAACTGCACACTCGTTTCGGCTTCCCCGCCTAAGGCAAATGCAAAATCAAATCCGTTTCGGTTAATGTCTTGTATGTTGATGTAGTTTTCGGTTCCCAAGCGTACATACATCAGCGATCTATAATTGCGAATGTTTTTCCCGAAATACACATCGTAACTCAGGGTAAAATTGGCTGGAAGTGGTTTTGCAAAATCTGGATAGAACGTAAACTCTTTGGGTATGGATATCCATTTTCCTCTTTGTCCGCTTAGTGTATGAAGTGTGGCATTTTGAAATTCGTGTCCATTTTTTCCGTATGTATGCCATCCTTTAGCAGAAAAAGTACCTGTGTTATAGCCATCAAAGTCTTCGTATAAGATGGTATTCGGGTCTTTACTTTTTACGCTTGCCGTAACCGATTTACTTACAATACTTACCATTGTATTGCCCGAAGTTTTTACGGGTTCTTTCACCGGTTTATAGGCAACGGTTTTCATCTTTTCAGGGTCGGCTAACCACTTGCTTACGTAATCGAAATTAAAATTTTGTAACATTGAATGCACCAAATGTTGTGCATCGGTTCCAAAAGTTACATCATAGTTAGCGAGTGATCCTGCAAAATCGATTCTGGGCGTAAGGTTTACATATAACCAAAGTGGTTTATCGGTTTTAGATTGATTGATGATTTGTTGGGTTGTACTTACCAATAGGTTATACTCAGGAAAAGTTTTGCTGAGCTGTTTGCCATTTAAAATATGGCGTGGATCGAGCAGGTAATGTCCTGCAC
>NZ_JBFTRT010000980.1:0-768 GCF_056399685.1 Pedobacter sp. 01N416 | reverse complement strand
TGCTGATACCTCGTTCCAGTGATTTATCCTTTGGTGATGATCTTTTTCTACATTGTGAAATGCTGTAAACATTAAGGCTTTTCCCTTACAAAAATCAAGGTTTTTACAATGGTCGTCAATTAAATAATCGGTATCTATTATACTCTTATCGCCACAAAAGATGATATTCTTCCAGCTGATAAAAGGGAAGTGCTCTGCAAGCCACTCGCGTTTTTCGAAGAGCGATAAGGGGAATTCCATGGCGGCTGAAACGATATAGATCTCGTAGTCTTCCATTAATTTTTTTACGGCTTCAACAGCGCCTTCCATTACCGGCAGGTTTCTGAAAAAGCCTGTTCTATTGCAGATCTTCATTACCATAGCCCTATCCGGAAAAAGTTCTTCTTCCGATTTGCCTTTTATATCGTTGCGGGTAAGCGAAATGCCTGTTTCTGCCTGGTAGGTCTGAAGTATATGGTCTTCTATRTCGGCGAGAACGCCGTCCATATCAATGCCTATTATTTTTCTCATGATTTGCTATATTTTGCAACAAAAATATTTAATATTGCAATATATTGCAAATTATAATCCTAGTAAATTTATATATTTGCAATATATTGCAGTAGTATGGTAAAAGAAGAGCGTCTACAGATCATTATTAATACCCTGGAAAAAGACACCAAGGTGCGGTTGAACGAATTGAGCACATTGTTAAACGTATCAGAAGATACGGTTCGCCGTGATATTAAGGAGCTCGATATGCAAGGGCTGCTCAGGGCGGTTAGGGGT
>NZ_JBFTRT010000979.1:0-776 GCF_056399685.1 Pedobacter sp. 01N416 | reverse complement strand
GGATTAAGGATTATTCTGAAAAAATAAAACAGGATTATCGTCAGACAAGTGATTTATACTGACAATTAATTGAGTGTAGAAATACACATTAAATTGACATATATCAATATATTAATGCAGGACGTCTTGTAAATTGGCGATAAGTTCTTGAAATTTGCAGCGCTGTAGGATTCGCGACAAAGATTAACTAAAAAAATCAGAGACTAACGATTTAAGAGCATTTGCTTCTTGATTAACGCATTTCAGTTGTGGAATCCTAATTAATTTCCATCTACCGGAAAATGCATAAATTTTATAAAGGGATTATTCTGTATGGATAATCTCTTTATAATTGGATTATAAATCTTTTCCCATCAAACCTTTCTCGTTATTCTTGTTTCTGTTTCCAATGTCTTCACCCTGACTTAAATTCGAATTATTTAAATTTTCATTTACGGCGTGTGTAGGATCATTTTCTGTTTTCAATAAATGCGACTCATCTGGCTGATCTTTACGCTTAAAATCGGCACGTTTATGTCCATAAGTAGCCTCTCCATTATCCCATTCAATACCCTCCTCATTCCGGTTAATCTCCGAATTAGGATCGACATTTTTATTTTCATTCATTTCCATAGCCATTTTTTTTGTAGATACCTCTTATTTAAACAATTGGTACAATAAAAAAGTTTACTTCCGACATTAATATATAAATCGCAGCCTATTGTCTCTTTAACCGAACCCTAGCATCCATTTGCGGCTACTGTACACCTTTACTTTGATCTATCTCTGTGCTACTA
>NZ_JBFTRT010000978.1:0-784 GCF_056399685.1 Pedobacter sp. 01N416 | reverse complement strand
GTACTAGAAGGGGCTACATTGGGCGGAAACGTAATTAAAAGGCATATTTTAGCCAATCCAAATTTTAAAGACCATGAAGGAGGCCTAAATTATTATGGTGTTTATGGCGATGAGCTGAGTACGAAATGGAAAATATTCGTCTCTGTAATAAACCAGACGGTTGCTGAGGCAGATTATAAACGCTGTATAAATAGCGCCAATTTAACCTTCAATAACCTGATCAACTTATCGAAACAACTGAATTAAGTTACCAGATTTTGATCTCAAAATCCGAAAAAATACCTCTATAATAGTGCCAGGGCATTTTTTTGATTGTGTAAATGTGCAAAACTTCTTTCAAATAAATATTTGCTTTCTGTTGTTAATTCAAGGTAAATATGTATTATTGAAAAAATAAATTTTTTAAACCTTAAAAACATCAATTAGCGATGGAAAAATTCTCAAAAGTTAAAGCTGCTGTTGCTGCTATTGAAGCAGATGTAGAAAAATTTTATAATGCTGGCAATGCAGCTGCTGGTACTCGTGTGCGTAAAGCAATGCAAGATCTTAAAGTTTTAGCACAAGAAATCCGTGCAGAAGTAACTGACAAGAAAAACTCTGGAAAATAATATTTCGCGAGTAAGAAACAAAAAGGGTTCTGGTATGCCAGGGCCCTTTTTGCGTTTATAATGTTTCGTATTACAATTTCTAACTCCACAACGCCAGGTCCGTGAATCGTCACCCTGAACTTGTTTCAGGGTCTTCTTGTACATGATAGATGCTGACCACGGAGTAGCTACAAGGC
>NZ_JBFTRT010000977.1:0-794 GCF_056399685.1 Pedobacter sp. 01N416 | reverse complement strand
CCCCTCGTTAGCCTCGTTAGTCGGGATTTACAATCCCGTCTTTAGAGCTAAGGATTTTTAATCCTTGAAAATTTGATTCATTAACATAACTGTTAAAGTAGATTGCAAATCTAAAGAACAATAGGTCCGAATTACAAATCCCGACCAACCCTCGTTAGTCGGGTTTTGCAATCCCGTCTTTAGAGCTAAGGATTTTTAATCCTTGAAATTGGATTCATTAACATAACTGTTAAAGTAGATTGCAAACCAAAAGAATAATAGGGCCGGATTACAAATCCTGACCAACGCATGAAATGATTAACTCAATCTTTAAATAATAAACAGATCAGATAACCTACAAAATAAGCGAGCAGGTCGTAAACACTAAAAGAAGTGCCCAATATAGTGCTCATTAATTTGTTGTCTTCCCAACCAAACCAGGTAACATAATTTGCCTTTTGGAGGAACTCAATTACGAAAGAAAAAATTAAGATGCCTAATGCTAACTGCTTATTATTGGTTTTAAGGAAAATCCTCAAAAATGCGTAAATCAAGATAACAACCAATACGTCTCCGCCAAAAGGTCTGATAAAAGCATCGTGAAGGTATTTGCCAATTAAGATTTCCACGATGAGAATCGCGAGAAAAATAAAGAGAAATTTTGAGTTGAACGTTAATTTCATAGCCAAATATATTAACTGAAAATTTCTTTAGTCCGTCATGCTGATCCCCAAGCTTCGGGATCAGCATCTCTTGATTATTAGGACTCTGAAATAAATTCAGAGTGACGACTAGAAAACCAAAAAGCCTCAACC
>NZ_JBFTRT010000976.1:0-798 GCF_056399685.1 Pedobacter sp. 01N416 | reverse complement strand
ATGCTGTGTAGGTTTAAGCAGTTCGAAAACTACAATTTCATTCTTTCCTTTTTTTAACCATTCTGCTGGCAAATAAATGGTTTGTTGAGGTCCAATGCTCCAATATTTCCCCAAATTATGTCCATTAACCCAAACCACGCCTTTGCCCCATTTGCGCATATCTAAATAAGTATCTGCTACTTTTGTTAAATTAAAAGAAGCAGTTTTAAGTACAGCGGCCGATTGGCTAATTACCTTAGGCAATAATTTTTGAGTGTTTACAGTATCAAATGGCAGTGGGTACATTTTCCACGATTTAATCTCAGTACCGTTGAAGGTTACGCTTTTGCTTATCCCCTTATTATTTTTAAGCAGGTAAGGCCCAAAATTAATCCTACCCATGTTTTCTACTAAAATATCCAGTTGTACATTGCCAGCGGGAAGATTAACTGTTAAACTATCCTGGTAAAGCCTTCTATCTAAAACACCAACAAGTTTTTTATTGATATATACCAGGCCATAATCGCGCAGCTCGTTGATTTTAATTATGCCTTTGCGTCCACCTTTTATTGTGCTGCTGTACAATACAAAACCATAAGGTTGGTTAAGGGCTTCGAAGGTTAATGGTTTTTCACTTAATTGTGGTTTCCCAATCAGGTTAAAGATGTCTGTTGATTTGGTAAAGGTAATTACAGGCAATGCAGCTGCCGGCTTGGCGGCAGGTACAACAGGAAGTATTTGGTTTGCGGGCAAATTCTTTTTAATCGCTTCGCGGAAAAGCATAAATTTCGGTGTCGCGTTACCTGCCTCATCTAAAGG
>NZ_JBFTRT010000975.1:0-802 GCF_056399685.1 Pedobacter sp. 01N416 | reverse complement strand
GGGTAAATAATAAATTACAGATTACAGCTATAGGCGGATATACCGATCTACAACGATCAACCCACACCGTTATCCATAATTTTACAAACAACACAGAACGATTAAGTGACGATAAGGGTGAACAAGATATAGCAAAATTCAACTCAGCTATTTTTAGGTCAACTGCAATTTACACCTTAAATAAATCAGTTTCATTTCAGCCTGGTATCGAATACAATAGAGATGCTGCTAGCGGGCAAAGGATTAACGGTGCGCCTGTAATTAATGATTATGCCGCGTTTATTTCTGCCGAGATTAAACTTGACAATGGAATAAGTGTAAGACCAGGATTGAGGTTTATTAAAAACTCCATTTACGATGCCCCTCCTGTAATTCCATCATTAAATACCAAATTTACTTTAACCAAAGATTTAGATCTTCGATTGGCTTACGCTAAAGGTTTTCGTTCTCCAGCACTGAGGGAACTATATTACGATTTTGTAGATGCGAGTCATAATATTTTGGGTAACCCCAATTTAAAAGCCGAAGAATCGAACAGTTTTAATGGCTCTTTGGCTTGGGCCGGTATACATGAAAAAGATCTGCAGTTCCGTTCTACGTTATCGGGTTTCTACAATTTGTTTAAAAACAGGATTAATTTTGCTCAGTCACCAACAGATAACTCCATAACCTCGCTATTTAATGTAGATAAGTATAAAACAACAGGTGCTACGTTAGACAATACATTGATTTATAAAGATATTCAGGCTACACTTGGCGTCTCGTATATCGGCCGATACAATGATTTAAGCGTGAGTAATCC
>NZ_JBFTRT010000974.1:0-811 GCF_056399685.1 Pedobacter sp. 01N416 | reverse complement strand
GTGCTCGTGGAAGTTATTTATCGCATCATGGTCGTACAAAATAACCGAGGTATCTAAAACGAATATCTTTTTTGACGGATTGGAGATTGATTTACCTTTTTTGGCCATTTGGTAAATTTAATATTTTAGGGATAATATGCGGAAGGATTCGCTATTCTTTTTTTGTTCGAAAGATCAAAATTTAAGGCAAAATAAAAACGGGGTTCTTCTTCTTTCGATTCAGTTCCCCGTTTTAACTTTAAAAACAACCGTAGTCGCATTTTAAAGCATCTAATTCTTGTTACTTTGATTTTTCCGTTATCGTTAGGTTTTGCAACTTTTGCGATTCGTGAAAATTTATTTCCAACTCCTCCGTCCGTAAACTTCCTAGTTTTCAATAATCTCTGTTTGGGCCTGTGCGATTTTCTTATGATCCAATCTTTCGATGGTTATATATATCCTTACTCGGTTTAACCCTTTCAGAAATTAATCGTTTTCCCTGTAAACACTCCGAAACAATTCCCCTTTCGGTTCTTTATCTCTTTTGGGTTGTTTTATCAGAATTCAAAGTACTTCGTATTTGATATGATCTAATTTAGTAGGAAAACACGCATTTGTCAAGAGAAAAATGAGAGTTTTTATAAACAAAGTTATCCACTTAAAATTGCTGGTTATCAACAGTTTATTGTTTTTAAAATGTCGTTTCTGAGCGCTTTTTGTGGGTTTTCGATTAGGTTATCAACATTTCTAAAATCACACTTATAAACTTTCTGAGCGCTTTTTGTGGGTTTTCGATTAGGTTATCAACATTTCTAAAATCACACTTATAAAC
>NZ_JBFTRT010000973.1:0-812 GCF_056399685.1 Pedobacter sp. 01N416 | reverse complement strand
CGTAAATCCTTATTTAAGGGACGGATATTAAAAGCAGCAAACTTAGAATCATTACTAAACTGTGAGTTCATTCCCCTTGGTATATTAATCTTCGCATTCGTTTTAATATTGGTAAGGTACAATTGTGCATCACCTTCTTGCTGTAAGATGCTGTACATGGCCCATTGACCATTATTTGATAATTGCTTTGTTCCTACTGATTCCCAGGTATCATATACCGAATGATCTAAAGGTTTCTTTTGGGCGTAGGCAAAGCTGACAACGAAAAACAGAATAATAGTTAGTCTCTTTTGCATTTTTAAAAGTTAATTAATTTGTTGGTTGAGATTTAATCTTCTAAAATTGGATTTTTTTAGCTTATTAGGAAACTTGTATKCCAAATATTACAATTAAAAGCATTTAGTTGGAAAGTCAGAGGTCGGAGATTGTGGTAAAGCAAAAACCCCCGATTACTTTAAGCAATCGAGGGTTTTCATATTATTAAAGGCTAAATTACTTTTTAGCTTGTTGTTGCTGACGCATATAATCATCTAAACGTTGTTGGAATTTAGATTTTTTCTTTTTCTCATCAGCCGGTCTGGCTTTATTTTGCTGAATTAAAGCGTGGATTTTATCATCATCAACCATTTTACGGATTAAGAACTGCTGTCCGAAAGTCATTAAGTTGGCCAAGAAATAATAATAGTTTAATCCGGCAGGGTAGCTGTTCAATACACCTAAGAAAATAACCGGCATAATGTAACCGATGTATTTCATTTGGCCTGTAGCACCAGAAACCTGATTGTTAAAGTAAGTCATAATCAATGTAGAGA
>NZ_JBFTRT010000972.1:0-812 GCF_056399685.1 Pedobacter sp. 01N416 | reverse complement strand
GTACAGGATTCCAGCACGCAAATCTGCTGGTATCGTTTATTATCCCGTTTGCAATTTCGATCGGTAAACTCCATTGTGTGCCAGTTTTTATTGATGACCAGATTACTACATCTTTACTGCCTTCGTGTTTACCGCCAAACCAGGCGGCCATTATTTTTCCTTTACCTAAATCAATCAGGGTTGAGGCGTGGCAGGACTCGAATGGCGCCTTTTCAAAAATAGTAGTCGATTGAATGATTTCTACTTTTTGTGCATAAATATTATTTAAAGAAAGAAAAATCAGTGTAAAAGCAATTGAAAGATTTCTAAGCATTTTCTATTATTGGTGTCCTGGAATGGCCTCGATCAGTTTTTGGGTATAAGCTGCTTTTGGCGCATAAAATATCTGCTCTGGAAAACCTTCTTCCTCAATTTTTCCTTTATTCATTACTAAAATACGGTCTGAAATATGCTTTACAACCGCCAGATCGTGAGAGATAAAGATATAAGTGAGTCCGAATTCGTGTTGGAGATCTTTGATGAGATTTAAAACCTGCGCCTGAACAGAAACATCTAAAGCAGATACCGATTCGTCGCAGATGATAAATTTAGGTTGTAAAGCCAAAGCCCTCGCGATCACTACACGCTGCCTTTGTCCGCCACTAAATTCATGCGGATATCGGTTAAAATGCTCTACTTTTAAGCCTACTTTATCAAGCAATTCCAGTACTTTTTGTTTACGCTCGCTATCGTTACGGTATAATTTATGCACCTGTAATGGCTCTAAAATCGATTGACCGATGCTTAATTTAGGGTTTAATGAAGCGTAAGGG
>NZ_JBFTRT010000971.1:0-816 GCF_056399685.1 Pedobacter sp. 01N416 | reverse complement strand
AACCAAAATGTTATTAAAAAAGAAAATATTATTTGCAACAGGCTTCGTGCTGGTTGTGATTACCTTAATAGCCTTTTCGCTTTTCTCGTCGGAGAAACCGATCGATTTTAACACGCAGGTTAAGCCCATTTTAAATAAAAAATGTATCTCCTGTCATGGCGGGGTTAAACAACAAGGCGGTTTTAGCGTGTTGTTTAGGGAAGAGGCTTTGGCTAAAACCAAAAGCGGCAAGCCTGCAATTATTCCAGGCAATCCTGAGGATAGTGAATTTATCAAACGCTTAAAATCAAACGATCCTGAAGAAAGGATGCCATATAAGCACCCTGCTTTAAATAATGATGAAATTGATATTTTGAGTGGTTGGATAAAACAAGGTGCAAAATGGGGCAACCATTGGGCTTATGTTAGTGTAAAACCGACTGAATTGCCAGATGTGGATAATGATTGGATACGCAACGATCTGGATAAATTTATTTTTGCAAAGCTTGAGGAAAATAAACTTGAGCCATCTAAAACTGCTGATAAGGCTACCCTATTGAGAAGGGTAAGTTTAGACCTGATCGGTACTTACCCATCAGATAAACTGGCCAAATTCTATTTGAACAGTAAAGACGAACAGGCAGCCTACAATGTGCTGGTTGATAGTTTGCTGGCTTCGCCTAAATTTGGCGAGCGCTGGGCATCGATGTGGCTGGATATAGCACGTTATGCCGATACTAAAGGCTACGAGAGTGATCCTAACCGAAATATCTGGAGTTATCGCGACTGGGTGATTAAAGCCTTTAACCGCGATATGCCATATGATCGGTTTATTAC
>NZ_JBFTRT010000970.1:0-818 GCF_056399685.1 Pedobacter sp. 01N416 | reverse complement strand
CGATTTAAGTACCGGTTTGTGTTATATTTTGGTGTGCTTGCTTGTTTCACAGGTTTTCATCGGGATAAAGCGGATAGCGGAAACATACCTATATAGTAGCACCAAAACTGCTTTGCTAAAAAAACAAAAGCACTCCTAATATATATAGTGTAGAAATAAATCCAGCGTGGACTGAATAGACTTCCGAAGTTATCCTTACACCCCTACTCTTTTAAACTTTGGAAGTTATTTACTGAAATCATACTATATAGTATAGGAATAAAAAAAACTTTCAGATACATTGGGTATACTATATATATGTTAAAAATTGTTAACTGTTATATTGTACTGAATTGCTTTGCATAGCTTAGTGGCCAATTGTTTTTATTGATGTTATCGTATTATTAATTATCTTTGCAGAATGTTTAAAGTTAAACACTTAATTATTTTAGTATTTGTTGCCGCTCTGGGTATTGCGGGTTGTAAAAGTCGTTTCGAGAAATTGAGAGCGAGTAATGACGTTGCAAAAAAATATCAAGAGGCTCTTCGTTTGTACAATAAACGTGATTACAGTAAAGCATTGGTGCTTTTTGAGGATCTTTCTCAAAAATATCGTGGCCGTGCAGAGGCTGAAGATCTGAACTATTATTATGCCTATACTTTATATAGATTAAGTGATTACACAACTGCCAGATACCAGTTTAAAAGTTTTGCAGATACCTACCCAGCAAGTAAAAATGCCGAAGAAGCGAGATACATGGGTGCTTATTGTTTCTATTTAGAATCTCCAAATTTCTCTTTAGATCAGGAAAATACCTATAAGGCTATAGATGCACTTC
>NZ_JBFTRT010000969.1:0-819 GCF_056399685.1 Pedobacter sp. 01N416 | reverse complement strand
CACCTGATGCTGCTAAGTTTATTAACCTAGAAGTACATCAGTCGTATTGAGTACGCATTATTTCACCTAATCATTTATAACCTATGAAACAAAATCTATCTTGTATCAAGAGGAGTTTTCTTCTCTTGTGTTTGGGGATGTTATTTGCCCTCGGCGCAATGGCCCAATCAAAAATCACTGGTAAAGTTATTGCAAGTGATGATAAACTGCCTGTGGTTGGCGCCACGATCAAAATTAAAAATGGTAGCGGTGGTACCGCTACTGATGCAAATGGGGCCTTCTCGCTGAGCGTAAAACCTACTGATGTGTTGGTTATTTCTTTTGTTGGCTATGGCAGTAAAGAAGTAACAGTGGGTACCCAAACCAACATTTCAATTGTATTACAAGCCAACAATAATAACCTTACAGATGTTGTAGTGACTGGTTATTCTTCTCAGCGGAAGAAAGACTTAACTGGTTCTGTGGCTGTAGTAAGTATGGAACTGTTAAAGGCCCAGCCTGCAGCAAGTGCTGTAGAAGCGTTGCAAGGAAAAGCAACAGGGGTACAAATTGTAAATGACGGGGCTCCTGGTTCAACGCCACAAATCAGAATCCGGGGTTTTAGTACCATTAATAACAATGACCCACTTTATGTAATTGATGGGGTTCCGTTTGAGGGAAAACTATCCTGGCTTAATCAGAATGATATCGAAAGCATGCAAGTATTGAAAGATGCTTCTTCTGCTTCTATCTATGGTTCAAGAGCAAATAATGGTGTGGTTATCATTACCACAAAAAAAGGTTCAGCAGGACTACCAAAAATTACGCTCGATTCTTACT
>NZ_JBFTRT010000968.1:0-820 GCF_056399685.1 Pedobacter sp. 01N416 | reverse complement strand
GTTTATAGTCACTGATAAAATGTTCAGGAAATTCGGCTAAGTAAACATCGCGTGTAATGCCGCCATAGTTCCACCAATCGGTATTTACAGTTGGAATTTCATCCTGTTTACGGATATTATCAACTTTAAGCACAATGGAGTTTTCGCCAATTTTTAAGTTGCTGGTTACATCGAACTGGAAAGGTGTAAAACCGCCCTTGTGTACCCCCAGTTTTTTACCGTTGAGGTAAACATGGGCTTCGTAATTTACTGCACCGAAATACACGAAATATTTTTTCCCTTTTTCTGGTTTTGCATCAAACTTTTTGCGCAGCCAGACATTGCCTTCGTAAAGCTCTAATTTTTCCGATTGCGAGTTCCAATCGCCAGGAACATTCATTTGTGGCGAATGATCGAAATCATACTCGATCAGTTCTGACTTGTCTTTCTGAGTTTTATCATCGTAATAACCTCCGGTTCCGGTTTTCGACTGGTCGAATGGATCGTGACGATAATCGTAATAACCGTTTTCGTAAGGATCAACAATATAATTCCATTTACCATTAAGGCTCTGAATTTTCCGTCCCTGAATGTTTTGTATAGCGGTAACCTGACCGTAACTGATTGATGAAAGGAGCGAAAAGCAGATTAAAAATACGCTATAGGTTGTTTTTAGCATAACTTAAGTTTTAATATTAATTAATTGATCGTTTCAAAACTAACAATTAATTAACAGACGGTGTTTCCACTGCCCTCCTAAATTTGAGCAAAATTTAGTTTTTCATTAATAAGGAGTGATTTGCTGCAAAAGCATAAGTTAGGTTTTTGGCAACATTTGCTG
>NZ_JBFTRT010000967.1:0-821 GCF_056399685.1 Pedobacter sp. 01N416 | reverse complement strand
GTATAGTACCAGCTTTTCTTATGGTATTTATTTTCTTGGTAAAGAACTGCGTCAACCCATACACTCCATTTATGGCTTTGTACGTTTAGCAGATGAAATTGTAGATAGTTTCCATCACTATGACAAGAATTTTTTACTGGAAAAATTTAAGGAGGATACTTTCGAAGCCATTAACCTGGGCATTAGTTTAAACCCCATTTTAAATTCATTCCAAAGGGTTGTAAATCAATACCAGATAGATCTGGAGCTGATTGTTCTTTTTCTGAGGAGTATGGAGATGGATCTTTCTACGCAAGAATATACACCAGAACTTTACAACGAATATATTTTAGGCTCCGCAGAAGTGGTAGGTTTGATGTGTTTAAAGGTTTTTACCAATGGCAGTATTGCGGATTACGAACAATTGAAGCCTTACGCCATGAAATTGGGCTCTGCATTTCAGAAGGTTAATTTTTTGAGGGATGTGAAGGCTGATCATCAAACACTTAGCCGGAATTATTTTCCCAATGTTAATTTAGCCCTATTCTGCGATCATCAAAAAAAAGAAATCGAAAAAGAAATTGAAGCCGAATTTGCAATGGCCTTAACTGGTATTAAGCAGTTGCCCACAGCATCCAGAAATGGTGTATATTTGTCTTATATCTATTATAAAAAATTATTTGCTAAGATAAAGCGCTTAAGTGCTGAAAAAATTATGACTGAAAGGATAAGAATCTCGAACACGCGTAAAGTTGGTTTGATGTTTGGTTCTATTATCCGCAATAAGTTAAATGTAATTTAAATGGAAGAACAAGTTATTCTGGTTGATGAGGAGGATGTAC
>NZ_JBFTRT010000966.1:0-823 GCF_056399685.1 Pedobacter sp. 01N416 | reverse complement strand
TCTTCGAAGTTATCACTATCAGAAAATTCGTCGCCGAATTCGTCTTCTTCGCTTTCTTCGTCTTCGTCCCTCTCTTCGGCATTGATCCCCATTTCGCCCATGGCTTCCAATTCGTCGGTATCTTCTGGTACAAAATTCATTTCGTTTAAGAAATCAAATTCACCTGCAACTGCACCAACAGCTGCGCCAGGATCGACAATGGGTGCATTGCTACTTTCAAAAATTTTAGGTGCTTCACCACTGCTTTTAGCTAAAAATGGGTATTCGATATTTGGATCGGCATCTAAAATTATTTTTACCAGCTCTACATGAAAATCATAAGGGCGATCGAAATTGTAGATATAGTAAAACTTTTGATGCGGATCTTCAATAAAACCACTTAGTTTAGAATTCTCCATTAAAACTACACGGTCTTTTTTACGCTCACTTGGTAAATAAGCAATTTCATCACCTTTTAACCAATTATCGGTGCTTACGTAAAAAGAGGAAGATTTTTCGGCATTATAACCCGTAGATCTGTGAATAGCCTTGTGCAGGTCTTCAAATGTTTGGTTTGATTTAATGTCGATCTCTCTTACAACATCATCAAAATCTTCGAAAGTAATTCTAAATTTATAAATAGCCATTATAGTGTTTTGGAACCGTAAAAATAAAGTTAATTTATAATTACCACAAATATCAGGTGGCATAAAAGACAGCCTAATTGTAGTGTTTTAGCAATTAAATTATTTATTAACAGGATTTAATCCCATTTGTTTTGCCTGATTTAGCATAAAATTAAATGCTTCGTGATAGTCGTTTGTAATCTCGCCCTCTAATATGG
>NZ_JBFTRT010000965.1:0-826 GCF_056399685.1 Pedobacter sp. 01N416 | reverse complement strand
GTTCAGAGAACAGGAACAGCATTAAAAACAGCTGGCAGCAAAACAGGTTTATACCTTTTTTCTCAGAAAAACTCACCATCCATCCAAGAACGGCAAATAAGGGGCATCCGATAATCAACGGGAGATAAGCCAGGCGGTAGGTGTAGCTAAAGATAACAGCAAGGCAGGTAATCCCACCGAGCAGCAATGAAACTTTCCAGTGTAACTTCCTGTTAAAAGATAATAGGGTACGTACATTTCTGTTGTTTCCGATCAAAAGAAAATACCCGATGAGGCCAATCAGCCMCAGATAGAACAACTGGGTAAGCATTTTAAATTTTGGTGCTACCGAATGGAGCTTATCTGTTTTGCTTAATCCGATGAGCTGAATAGTAAAAAAGGCAGAAGCAACAATTACCACTACAGAGATAAATGCAGATAATATATTTAGCTTACCTGTAAGTTTGCTTAAGGCCCTTGCCAAAACCTTTCCTTTAAAAATAAAGATAAGTATAATGCTGATCAGGACTATGATCAGTATATTAAAAACCATGGGCCACAGTCTGATGCCAAGAAAGAGCTGATCCGTATTTTTTTCTTGATTGGCTCTAAAGATAAATGCAGGAACTATAATAAAAAAAGATTGCAGAAAGAGCATAATGACGGCTCCGTATACCATCAGAAGCCCATTTTTTCTGAACGGCATGTCCGGATTGACCTTTTCAAATTCAGACTCAATCGCTGAAACCGATCCGAGACGTTTTACGGCAACTGCCCACACTTCTTCATCGCTCAGTCCCAGTTCGGTGAGCTCTGTTATCACATCATCAAGATGGTTAGTTAGTTC
>NZ_JBFTRT010000964.1:0-842 GCF_056399685.1 Pedobacter sp. 01N416 | reverse complement strand
AACCATGGGTATAAAGGCAGCTAAGTATGATTGGCTGGTTTTTACTGATGCAGATTGTACACCAGCTTCTGAGCATTGGTTAATGGATATGCAACAGCCTGCTGATGAAAATACTGAAATCGTTTTGGGCTACTCGCCCTATATGAAGAAAAGAAGTCTGTTAAATGCATTAATCCGCTTCGAAACCTTTTTTACTGCTGTAAATTACCTGGCTTTCGCCTTAAAAGGCATGCCGTATATGGGGGTTGGACGTAATATGGCCTATAAAAAATCGCTTTTTTTTAAAAATAAAGGCTTTGCAGCACACATGCATATYCCATCTGGAGATGATGATTTATTCGTAAACGCACATGCCAATAAATACAATACAGAGATCCGTTTACACCGCGATAGCCATGTTTGGAGCGAACCCAATAATACCTGGGGAGGTTACCTGAGGCAGAAAAAACGTCATTTTGGCGCCGGAAAGTTCTATAAATCGAAGCATAAGTTTATTTTAAGTCTTCAGATTGTTTTTCAGTTTTTGTTTTATGCGTTCTTTGCCACATGTATGTTTTTTAGCCGTGAGGCGCAATATGTAGCCCTAGGCATCCTCGGATTAAGCATCATCATCAGGTGTTTTATCTATCCAAAATTGCTGAAACGCTTAAACTATAGCGATTTGCGTTGGTGGTTCCCGATTTTAGACATACTTTTGTTTCTGTTTTTAACCCTGAACGGATTTTTAGCCTTGTTTGGCAAGAAAAAAGTAAACTGGAAATAAATTCAATAATCCTTAGCAATTTACAATATGCTTGATGTAAAGCCCGATATCGTTTTAAAATATTTCCCTAACCTAAGTG
>NZ_JBFTRT010000963.1:0-850 GCF_056399685.1 Pedobacter sp. 01N416 | reverse complement strand
GTACCAAGTACAGTCGTTTTTGTGGCAGTTAATAGTGTATTTACACGATCGCCACWAGCCTGACTGGCTGAGGGTGCACCAAATCCATTGCTTGGAAAATTATAGTTATCGTAGTAATTTATGCTATGGTAATATGAAATAGATTGCGGAAGCGCATTGTTTGTATAGCCAATGCCCGTTGCAGCTACTTCCTCAAAGTTTGTGGCATGAGAATTTACAGCATCTTGAAGAGTTGCACGATCAGAGCCACTATCATAAGTGCCTGTAATAATTATCCTACCAAAGGCATCATATTTAGTAAATAACCATTTGCCCGYATCTCTTAAATTTGGGTCCTGACTAAACACAAGCTGATCAAGGGGATTGTAGACCATTAATTCCCATTTTTTACCAGGTAATTGTTTCTCGATCAATCTTTTTCGACTGTCATACCTATACTGATAGCAATAATTATCCAGTTCACTTTGGGAGGGTACGCCGTTATCAGGGTTTGCACCAGCGGGCAGTACATAGCATAAATTTCCTAAGTCATCATAAACATAATAGCAACTAATTACTTCTATAACATTTCCTTTTAGATTAAAATGCCTTTTCAACACAGTATGACCTTCATTATCCTTATAATCTTCTACTGTCCCAGCTTTTCCATCTGATGGATTCCAGTTCTCATCTTTTATGATCTTAACAATAAGTTGATTGCTCGGATAAAAGCCTGGGCTTGAAAGTGTAGTGATATGTTCCTGGCCAGGAGAATTAATTAGTTCAGCTCGGAAAATCCTTACTGCGAATCCAGTTGTAGAATTACTCAAATCACTATTATTTTTTCCATAATCCGTTCTTAAAGTATGGC
>NZ_JBFTRT010000962.1:0-867 GCF_056399685.1 Pedobacter sp. 01N416 | reverse complement strand
GTACAACCGATATCGTAATTACCATTGCTTATATACTTTTTATTGTAACCATAGGCTTATGGACAGGAACGAGAAAAAAGAAAAACGAAGAAACCACCAGTGGAGAATACTTTTTGGCGGGCAAATCGCTTAAATGGCCTATGATTGGCCTGGCGCTGTTTGCAACAAACATTTCGTGTCTCCATTTGGTAAGTTTGGCACAGAGCGGATTTGACAGCGGCCTTTTAAATGGCAATTTTGAATGGATGGCGGCATTTACCCTTATTCTTTTGGCCTTATTATTTATTCCTTTCTATATCCGTTCGGGGATTTCTACTTTACCCGATTTTTTAGAGCGAAGGTATAACCGGGCCTGTAGAGACTGGCTGGCATTCATCTCTATCCTATCGGCCATCATTATTCACATTGCCTTTTCTTTTTTAGCGGGTGGTATTGTACTCGAAACCTTATTCGGCATAGATATGTATATAAGTATAGTGGTAATTGCCTCGCTAACCGGACTATACACCATTATTGGCGGTTTAAGGGCCGTGGTAGTTACCGAAACCATTCAAAGTTTGGTGTTGATTACCGGCGCCATTATCATTACAGTTTTTGCGTGGAATAAAGTTGGTGGCTGGAATCATATGACTGCTATACTGCAAAAAGAAAATGCCATGGATAAGCTCAGTATGATACGTCCGATTGGCGATAAGAGTGGAATGAGCTGGATAGCCGTATTTTTAGGGTATCCGGTTTTGGGTATTTGGTACTGGTGTGCTGATCAAACCATAGTACAACGTGTTTTAGGCGCAAAAGATGAAAACCATGCCCGCGTAGGTTCCTTGTTTTGCGGTTTCATCAAAATTTTACCCGTGTTTATTTTCG
>NZ_JBFTRT010000961.1:0-878 GCF_056399685.1 Pedobacter sp. 01N416 | reverse complement strand
TCCGGCATGGCGTTTAAAGACCAGCTAGAGTGGTACATGGTTGTTAAATTGCCATCGAAGGCTTTCGTARTTTCACTACCACTTTGGGACGGCCGCTTTGAAGCGGCTGCGGTGATGGTGACCGGGTTTTGGGCGTTCGCAATTGCACAGAGCAATAGCATGGCCAGAAAAGAGAGTAATCGTTTTTTCATTTAGTTTGGGGTTTAAATTAATTAATATTGGTTTTAGTTTTGTTTAAGCCATCTCCTCCTATTCTGCCCTATATTTTCACCAGTAATGTCTGGCTACGATCTGCTTGTTATTTCTGTTATTTTCCCTTCCTCGGGAGAAAATTTACGGCAAGGCCAAACCGCAGCGTATTGGCCAGCGGATTGCTTCTTTCTGCGGTAGCCAGGTAAGACAGATCAATGCTGTAGATCTGGTACCTAAAACCTGCACCCAGGGTAAAATAACTGCCATCACCTTTCTGTGCATCCTGGTAGTTATAGCCCGCACGGAATACCAACCTATCTTTAAATAACAGTTCGAGCCCGGTTGATAAACCTATTTCCCTTGCTTCTTCACTAAAGCCACCGGGTGCATCGTTAAATGACCCGAAAATGCCTGCCGGAACAGACCGATCGGGGTTCTTTCCACTGATAATCTCTCCATCAGGTGAATAAATGGGCTGGGTAGGGATAAGCAGTTTATTCAGATCTAAAGCCAGCGTCAGTTTGCTTTCATTTCCGATGAAAGTGACTGCAGAGCCCAGTTTCAGCTCAGTAGGCAGAAAATATGGTGTTCCGGTATCGCTATAGCTCATTTTTGTCCCGATGTTGGATATATTTACCCCCATCGACCAATCTGCAGGCCCTCCGAACAACATCACCCCGGTACGG
>NZ_JBFTRT010000960.1:0-879 GCF_056399685.1 Pedobacter sp. 01N416 | reverse complement strand
TCTGAGTGTAACGCTTCCCATAACTTATTAACTTTTATAGAATATTTGATTCAATGCTGAGCGGAGTACATAGCTGAACTTTCCGCTAGAGAATACTTCGAGATCGTTCCGTTTGATCAGGTCATAAAGTGCTTTTTCTGATATACCAAAATGCTGTTGGGCATCAGCCATACTTATGCAGTAGACTAATGCAGGATTTTTAGTTCTTTCAGTTCGCTGAACCGGCTGGAAATCGATCTGTTTAAAGGCCTTATCCAGATGCTTTCTTTTGATCAGTGTTTTCCGTTCGCTAAGCTGTATTGCTTTAATCCTGCCATTTTTGATCTGCTGATAAATTATCCTTTCACTGCAATGAAGCAGGCGCGCGGCCTGTTTCACCGTAAGGAACTCTGCGGGCTGGTCATTGATCGCTTTTGTACGGATACTAAGCGTCTGTTCATTGCTGGCAGTAATCTTTATATTACGGATTTTTTGTTTGTAGTGCCGCCTGTTACAATTCAGGCTGCAGTACTTCGTGACCGTGGTTTTTGCCAAGAATGTCTTACCGCAGTGTTCGCAGATTCGCTCAACTGTTATATTGCTACTCATTTCATCCTTTTTTGCTGCATCTGCTGCAGGTCGACAGGACTTTTAGACCCTAAAACATCGGTGGTAATTTCCCCCTCAAATAGTGGCTTATTAGCGCCGTTTAATGTTTTTTAGTGTCGTTAAGTGTCGATAAGCGACATAATTTCACCCATGATTTTTTTGGGAAAAATTTCAGTCGCTCGAGCAACAAATGAGCAACAAAAATGCGAAAAATAGTGGTAAACCTCCAAGAAATTGGTGGAGAAATATTAACATAACTTATTAACAATCAGTAAGTTGATTGTCGTAAGT
>NZ_JBFTRT010000959.1:0-881 GCF_056399685.1 Pedobacter sp. 01N416 | reverse complement strand
CCATAATTGATCTCCATTTTTAATTTTTGGATATCAACAATTTCTTTCCAGAGGTAAGGGATTAACGAAAGCGTTAAATAGCCATGCGCTATGGTTGCTTTAAAAGGGCCTTCATTTTGGGCTCTTTCTTCATCTACATGAATCCATTGATGGTCTAATGTGGCATCGGCAAATTTATTAATCTGTTCTTGTGTAATGGTATGCCATGAAGAAACGCCTAATTCCTTGCCAAGGTATTGTTCAAATTCTGCGTGGGAGGTAATGATTTGCATTTTGGTATATTTTTAGCGCCAAGCGTTATGCGGCCGGCGAATTAATAATTTGCTTATTGTTGTTTGACAATTAATTTTTAACTCAGATTTCTTTCTCTAAACCAAACCTCGTCTGGAATGGCAGAAAAATCATCCATTTTATCGATTAAAGTTTCGGCACTTGCTTCATTAAAAACTAAATCGCGATTGGCCGGTTTCAAAAATTTACTTTGCACCATCATATCCATTTGGGCAAATAAGGGATCGTAAAAACCATTTACATTTAATACGCCGATTGGTTTTGTGTGCAGGCCGAGCTGCAACCAGGTTAACACTTCAAAAAACTCTTCAAGGGTGCCGAAACCACCTGGCAAAATAACAAAACCATCACTTAAATCGGCCATTCTCTGTTTTCTTTGGTGCATATTTTCAGTTACGATCATTTCGGTTACCCCTTTATGACCAACTTCTTTATCCATTAAAAACTGCGGAATTACGCCTGTAACTAAACCGCCTAACTCGAGTACATCATTGGCTAATACACCCATCACGCCTACACTTCCTCCTCCGTAAACCAATCTGATCTGTTGTTTTACAAGTGTTTCTGCCAATTGCTTTATTGCGTTACGC
>NZ_JBFTRT010000958.1:0-883 GCF_056399685.1 Pedobacter sp. 01N416 | reverse complement strand
GGGCTCTTTCTTTTTGGTGTCAAAAAGAAACAAAAAACACCGGCTGAAAATTTTTCTTTCGAAGTTAGTGGGTTGGCTGTGTGGGTGGAGTCCGAAAAATTTGTTAGGCCGGATTTAAGTAGAACGGGGACACGGTGCTACGGCCTAGTTGGGTGGAAATACGCAGGCGACATAAACCATTTATATTTAGATGATTGCAAAATAACGTTAATGGCAGTGTAGCAAAGAATCAAACCATAGAAAACAGTCATTAGATTTGTTGCCTTCAGTATAAATGTTAGCGCAGTGCAACTAACTTAAAGATTCTTCGCCGGGCTCAGAATGATAGCATAATATTATAATTCAAAGACCTCTCCTCTTTCTGGCACGGCAACATTAAAGCCATCTTCTTGTAAAGCCAATGATAAACTTTTGAGGCTTTTATCTTCACCATGAACCAAGAAAACTTTTTTGGGCTGTCCTGTCTGTTTAATTGTTTTCACTAAGTCATTGTGATCGCCATGGCCACTGAGCAGATCAGTTTGGTGTATCGTGGCGTAAACCATCATTTCCCGGTCTTTAATGCGGACAATAGGTGCTCCGCTTAATAGCTTGTAACCGAGTGTTCCTTTTGCACAGTAGCCAATAAAAAGAATGGTGCAATAATAGTTCTGAATGTTGTAGTACAAGTGATCCTGAATCCGCCCGCCTTCTAACATGCCTGCAGAAGAAATAATGATACAAGGATCAAAATAATTAGAAACATCTTTACTTTCTTTCATCGTTTGAACATAAGCAAGATGCTCAAATTCAAACTCATCACCCATGGTTTGGTAAAAATCTTTCGCTTCCTGATTTACCAGGTTATGGTGTTTGCGGTAAACCTCGGTAGCTTGGATGGCCA
>NZ_JBFTRT010000957.1:0-891 GCF_056399685.1 Pedobacter sp. 01N416 | reverse complement strand
AACCAGTTTGTGGGTGTAAGATTTATATTTGTCATCTACCGCATAACCCAACTCACTATAAAGCGATTCTTTAATAATATCCAGATTTCTGTTTTCGCAAAAAACAGTCGGGATAAACAACCAGTAGTTAGCAGTACCCACTGCACCGTTTTTACGGTGATAACCATTAAAACTGCGGTTGTTATATTTACTTACATCAGGCGCTTCCCATTTGTAATTAACATTGCGATAGGCAAATGGCTCTGCAGCATGTTTGGTGTTCTCTACATTCATCCGCATACCGACCTTTACATCAAACTGTACCTTTCCAACCAAAACGCCGTACATCATTACCTCATCGCCTGCTTTCATATCCTGCATAAAAAATTTATGCTTGGCAGGGATCTCATCAACAGTAACGTAGGTATTCCCTTCATGCACTATTTTGGTATCTTTAGGTAAATCTTGTAACGCAACCAAAACATTATCAGCATTGTTAATCTTGATGACTAATTTTTTCATTGTCAATTTTATACTTCTAAACTAATTTCTTTTTCAATGTGATTGGGTTTCCGTCCTTTCCAACCGAAGTAGAAAACCACTAAAAAGCATATAAATGGTACTAAATACCCATATTGTATGTTGTGCGTGGCATCTGAAATCAAACCTAATATCGGTGGTAAAAAGGCACCACCAACAATAGACATCACAATTAACGATGAGCCCAGTTTYGTATCTTTACCCAAACCTGCTATACCCAACGAGAATATGGTTGGGAACATGATCGACATAAAGAAAGAGACACCGATTAAAGCATAAACGGTAATCATGCCGCTTGCAAAAATAGATACGAGGGTAAGTAAAGCACTAATTAATGCATAAAGCATCAGTAGTTTGTGGGCAGCTACGTAT
>NZ_JBFTRT010000956.1:0-898 GCF_056399685.1 Pedobacter sp. 01N416 | reverse complement strand
CGGTTAGGTATTCCATCGATTACAATTAAGGCATTATTATTACCAAGCGAATTTATACCGCGAATCCGGATCGTCGAGCCGTCGTATCCAGGCTCCCCGCTTCCTTGTAGTGCCGTAACGCCAGGTAAACGACCAGCCAATGAATTGGTTAAGTTTACTGAAGATGATTTAGCCAATTCTGTACCTTTAACCGATGCTACAGCACCAGATACAACTGCCTTTTTTTGGGTTCCATACCCTACCACTACTACTTCGGATAAGTTTTGGTTGTTTTCTAGCAAACGGACATTAATATTGGTTTGGTTTTTTACCTGAATCTCTTGATCTACATAACCTACATAGGTAAATACTAAAGYAGCATCTTCGGGTACTTTTATGCTAAATTTTCCGGAAGCATCTGTTACGGTAGTTGCAGCAGCTCCTTTTAATTTAACACTTACTCCAGGAATCGGACCTTTAGCATCGGTAACCTGTCCCTTCACAATAATATCCTCAAGCGGAGGTCTGTAAAAATCAAAGGGTTCTTTTTCGTGCAATGATGCTTTAGCAGACATGCTGGTAAACGGGGAAAAAACAAGACAACCACCGCAAACAAGAAACATGCTACTTCTGGCAAAAGTCTTCCATAGATTTTTTTTCATAGTTTTCAATTTATTTTGGTTAGATAATAATTGTATTATAATTTAATACTCATAAGTAATATCGAACTGTCATTACACAAATCAATTATACATGACTTATCGACATAATTGCTTACACCACTTAACATCAAAAAAATTAAGGCTCCCTTCTAATTATGCCAATAAATCATTGTCAACCATATCAAATCGGCTTTAATTAGTTCAAAATTCATTTTTTGAATTAAAAATCACAAGGTACGATGTACCTAATTTTGGAC
>NZ_JBFTRT010000955.1:0-1250 GCF_056399685.1 Pedobacter sp. 01N416 | reverse complement strand
AGAACGTTCAGCGTGTCGATATCAAGATCGTTTGTTGGCTCATCCAAAATTAAAAAGTTCGGATTTTGCATTAGCACTTTCATCAAGTTTAAACGTTTCTTTTCACCACCACTTAATTTCTCAACCATACCATGTTGTTTCTTCGGGGGGAAGAGAAATAGGGTTAATAGGGCAGAGGCCGTAATCACTGAACCGTCAGCCATCTTGATATCGACACGCTGAACGTTCTTGAAGAATTTTTAGAAAACTTTCCTGGCATATTAATGCTGGTTTCTCACGATAGATACCTGCTTGATAAAATGAGTGATCAACTATTTATCATGGAAGGTGAAGGTGTAGTTAAAATTTCAGAATAACCAAAGTATAATTGAAAGATGTTTTCCACGTTATGTTTCACGTGGAACATCACACAATCGCCGTACTGAATTATTTTTAGCACGACGTAATATTAGGATAAAAACCAATTGTTCCACGTGGAACATTAAAGAAATACAAAATAAAATGTTTTCAAAATACGATTTGATTGTTGTTGGTGCTGGTCACGCAGGCTGTGAAGCTGCTGCTGCCGCTGCCAATTTAGGATCATCTGTTTTATTAATAACAATGAACATGGGCACGATTGCCCAAATGAGTTGTAACCCTGCCATGGGTGGCGTAGCTAAAGGACAGATCGTTCGCGAGGTGGATGCCATGGGTGGTTATTCAGGTATTATTTCTGATAAATCGACTATTCAATTTAGAATGCTTAATAAGTCAAAGGGCCCTGCCATGTGGAGTCCAAGAGCACAGATTGATAGAATGCGTTTCGCAGAAGAATGGCGTTTAGCTTTAGAAAGAACACGCAACCTTGATATATGGCAGGACAGTGTTGTTGGCCTATTGGTAAAAGATAATACGGTATATGGTGTTAAAACATCTTTAGGTATCGAGATAGAAAGTACAGCAGTAGTACTTACCAATGGAACTTTCTTAAACGGCATAATGCATATTGGAGAAAAGAAATTTGGAGGAGGTAGAACTGCCGAAAGAGCATCAACAGGAATTACAGAACAACTGGTAGAACTAGGTATGGAAGCAGGCCGAATGAAAACCGGTACTCCCCCACGCGTAGACGGAAGAAGTTTGGATTATACCAAAATGGAAGAACAATGGGGAGACGAAAACCCAGGTAAATTCTCATACACTGATACCGAAGTTTCGACAGACCAACGTTGTTGCTGGATCACTTATACCAATGGGGATGTTCATGA
>NZ_JBFTRT010000954.1:0-902 GCF_056399685.1 Pedobacter sp. 01N416 | reverse complement strand
GGTTATTAACCTGGCATGTAATAATCGATGTAACTGCGACACCATTATCTGTTTCCGTTAAGGTACAATTTTCCAGGGACCTGTATTCCAAGCCTTCCCATGTTATGTTTCTCTCCATTATGATTTGAAATTAAACAATCTTAATGCCGACTTGGTTTTAAGCAGCTTAATTCACGGTCCAATAAGGCGAAAACTGGAAAATTATTTTATTTAGAGATTTAACTGCGTATTTCTAGAAAAATAGTTCTCTTCACTTTTTGATGGCAGCTCAAGTTTCCCGCTAATAATTATGTTGAAATCGCTTTTAAATAATATTATCTAGGCTATTGATTGAAAATAATTACTAGCCACAAAAAAGAGCAAGAACGTCAAAGCCTCTTTGACGTTATCGCTGAAGAAAGCACACTTAAAAAGGCTTTTACAAAAGTACGCCGCCTTGACAATAAAATAAGTATCTTCAAATAATCCATTAATATGACAACATTTCCGAAGTTTATTTTTTGTATCCTGTTGATAATTACATTTCTGGGATGTAATAGTGAAAAAGAGTTGACCCCATTGGTTCAGCCCACAAATATTCTTCAAGGCCGTGACCAGCTCTCAAACTATATCACACAATACGTCAACTTCGATTCTGATTATAGTGCTTTCGATACGGAAGGAAAAGCTATGGATAAACAAACGTTTCTGAGCGAGGTGCTATCCGGGCGGTACTTACCCTTAAAGTTAAAAACAGGAGCAGGTAGAAACTTATACCAACTGTACAAAATTAATGTGCTTATTGAGGACTCGCCAAAATATTATCTGATAGACCAGGCCCGTCAGGGGCTTTTTCAACTTTCGCTTGTAGGCAAGCCTGCACCAAAGTTTGAATTTGTAGATTTAACAGGCCATAGATACAA
>NZ_JBFTRT010000953.1:0-902 GCF_056399685.1 Pedobacter sp. 01N416 | reverse complement strand
ACGCGTTCTAATGGCATAAAACAAAAAAATGTTCAACATTAATTGCAACAGCCCCGGCTCCCAAAGAATCCCCGTATTTCTAGCAACATCATTATTATCAACAGTTACATAGAAACAAAACATAAATGTCCTGTAAGGATAATTGAAAGAAACTTCTTGAAATAGTACGGGTATCGTTAAATATAATAGATAACCAGCCAATGAGTGTAAAAAAATGAAGTGTAAACACCGAATAAAATCATTTTGCAATCTATAAATACCGGCTTTTTTATACGATAACAAGAATATATAGGTCTCTATAACCAAACAACATTGGAAAATTAAATTAGATAATTCAAACGCGGGATTGACGCTAAAATTAACTATTAAAAACAATAATATTCCACAAATAATGAGAAGGTGTTTTGCTGTAAGATATTGAAACCCATTCCGAGCAAGAAAAAGCACAACAACAGCGATTATRGTTCCCTTTTTTTCAAAAATAGGTATTCCACAACTTTGAAAAATTATTAAAAAAAATACAATTGCCCCAGGTGTTAATGTGGGCAATAACTCTCTAAAAAATGTTTTTCTAAGCATATCCTTTAATAGAATTATATGCAGATAAAATATTTGCAGAAAAGGCATTGTATGAAGATTTTTCTAATGCTGTATTTCTACAGTTTAAATCCATTAGTTTTTTTTCCTCTGGATTCATTTCTAATATGTTTCGAATTCCATTCATTAATCCTTCGACATTGAATATCGGAACCTTAAACCCATTGAATCCATTTGTTATCATTTCATTTGCATTGCCCGTCTCAAAAGCGACTACCGGAACACCAGACATGAGCGATTGTATAGTCAATTGCCCGTCTCAAAAGCGACTACCGGAACACCAGACATGAGCGATTGTATAGTCA
>NZ_JBFTRT010000952.1:0-905 GCF_056399685.1 Pedobacter sp. 01N416 | reverse complement strand
ATTATTAATCATTGCGTAAATTCAATCATTCACTAATTCAATCATTAATTAAGCTATTGCAGGTATTTCACCTATTATTATTTTATTTTTTACTTTCTCTTTTTCTTCTTTTGTTAACGCATTTGCATTTTCTTCTACATCACGGCTTACGCTGAGTATAATCCCGAAGGCCACACTGGTAAAGATCATTGATGTACCACCCATACTTACCAACGGAAGCGGAACCCCTGTTACCGGCCCCAACCCTACCGCTACCGCCATGTTTGCAAAGGCCTGTATGGTCAGACTGAAACTCAGTCCGGCTGCCAGGAGCGCGCCGAAGGCCTTGGGCGCCCGGGTTACGATCTTGATACATCGGTATAAAAGCACCAGGTATAGTATCATAATTACAATTCCTCCCACAGTTCCCCATTCTTCAATAATAATGGCGAAAATAAAATYGGAATACGGGTGTGGTAGGAAATTGCGTTGTGTACTATTACCTGGTCCTTTACCAAAAACACCACCAGTAGCCAAAGCAATTTTTGCCTGGTCTGCCTGGAAAGTTTTATCTGAATGCTGCATTTCAGGATGCATGAACGTATTGATACGCGACATGTACGTTTTTCTTCTTGGGCCCAAAAAGAAAACAAACAACAGGAGCACAAAGCCACCTGCACAAACAATCGCGATCTGTTTAATACTGATCCTACCGATAATTAACAGCAAAATACTTACACCAAACAGCATTAATGCTGTAGATAGGTTGGCCAGTGCGATTAAAACAAACACCACACAAACCGAACCCATAATTGGTATAAATGATTCTTTAACATTTTTAATATTTTCTTGCTTTTTGGTTAGCATCCTGGCCAAAAAGGTGATCAATGCCAGCTTTGCTAAATCAGAAGTTTGAAACGTCAATC
>NZ_JBFTRT010000951.1:0-906 GCF_056399685.1 Pedobacter sp. 01N416 | reverse complement strand
TTGTAAGATTGCTTCGTCGTTCCTCCTCGCAATGACGACTCCTCATAGGGATTCTAAGTGCATAAAAAAAGCTACCCTTTTTAGGATAGCTTTCAATATATGTTTTGTTGTTGTTATTCTTCCGAATAGGTGATTTTGTTCACATGTTTATCAATTTCCCATCTTCCTGTGCCTTCTTCGCCAATCACTTCGAACAATTCTAATGCCCTGCGTGCTTTGTATTCTTCTTCGCGTTGTTCTTTCAAGAACCAGTTTAAGAATTCCATAGTTACAAAATCCTGCTCTTTATGGCATTTAGAGGCCAGGTTTTTAAAACTTTGGGTAATGGCGATCTCTGCTTCCAAAGCATCTTCGAAAACTTCTCTAAATCCGGCAAATTCAGTTTTGATACCTGAAACTTCTGGAGATATTGCGTTTCCACCCATGTCCAAAACATATTTGAACAATTTAAGCTGGTGTACTCTTTCTTCTTCAGATTGCTTTAAGAAATAATCTGCTGAAAAGTCGAATCCATTTTGGTCACACCAAGATGACATTGATAAATATAGTGATGAAGAGTGGGCTTCTTTTTTGATCTGCTGATTTAATAGTGTTTCAATATCCTGTGATATTAAACATTTGATGCGCATTAAGTCTTTCATAATTTTCTTTGCTTAACTAATGATACAAAGGTAACATCAAATTAACCATATTGTGTGATTTATTTGCTATATGAAATTAGTCTAAATTGCTGATAATTAGTTATTTGTAATCAGTTTAAATAAGGGAGGGGAGGTGGAAATGGAAGTGGAATAACGCCAAACGGATAGTGCTTGAGGATCAGATGGATAAAGGCGGGTTTTTAGTTGGCAATTTTCAGTTAGTAGTTTTCTGTGAATTAAGTTCATGAGAATAACTGAGGATTGG
>NZ_JBFTRT010000950.1:0-909 GCF_056399685.1 Pedobacter sp. 01N416 | reverse complement strand
CCTATAAGATGCCCAAAAGCTTGCTTAGCAGGGTCGGTATCGCAGATTCTCGATTGGTTTTAACAGGAAACAACCTATGGACTATCGTAAATCCGCTCAAATACAAAGATCCGTACTCTTCAACAATTTATGACTATCCAACTCTGAGGACAATTTCCTTAGGCTTGAATATAAGTTTATAAAGGTTACAAACTTAAAATCTGAACAATGAAATTTAAATATAAAAATACTTTGGCAATTGGCATGCTTGCTATGCTGATGGCATCTTTTTCGGGATGTAAGAAAGATTTCTTCGATGTAAAAGACAGAAATGGGATTGACTCCAGAATATGGGACAATGAAGGGGCAATACAGTTCCTATTAAATGATACCTATGACGTTGTTATGCCCGATTTCCCTTACGAGTTGGCTGCTAACAATGTAATATACGCAAGTGATGAAGACCGTTTTTCTTCATCAGAAAGTATTATGCGCAAAGCAATTGGCGTAAACGGTACCCTAACTTCTAACGACGTGAAGTTTATTGCTACGAAATACCAGGGGACAAAAGGTGATAACAGGTATTTCGACATTGCACGCTGTAACGTTGCCATCAAGGAAATTCCTGGAGGCAACCTTGCACAAGATTCTAAAAATAAACTGCGGGGACAATTTTTTGCATTGAGAGCACTCTCTTACTTTGAACTGACTCGACTTTACGGTGGTGTTCCTCTGGTACTTACACCGCAAAATCCAGATAATGTAGAGTTAAGTGGAAGATCCAGCGCATCAGCATGTTTTAAATCTGTTGTGAGCGATTTGGATTCTGCAATGGTTTTATTAAATAATGTAACCTGGAATGACGGGAATGAACGGGGTAAATTTACACGTAAGGCAGCGGCCGCATTAAAAGGCCGGGTATTGTTATAC
>NZ_JBFTRT010000949.1:0-920 GCF_056399685.1 Pedobacter sp. 01N416 | reverse complement strand
ATATTAAGATGATGAAGAAATTAATATTGTTAATAGCGGGTTCGTTTTTATTGCTTTCGAGGCCGGCATCCGCACAACAGGACGCCCAGTACAGTCAGTATATGTTTAACGGAATTTACATCAATCCAGCTTATGCAGGCTACAAAGAAGTACTGAATGTGCATAGCTTTTACCGGAGCCAGTGGACGGGGATAACCGGGGCACCGAGAAGCATGTCGTTGGCGGTAGATGCCATTGCAAACAGCGGTAACGTAGGCTTGGCCCTTCAGGTAGCGAGCGATAAACTTGGCGCACAGACCAACCTGAGCATTTACGGTAATTATTCGTACCGCATCAGGATGAATGATGATGGCAGTTCGAGATTGGCGCTTGGCCTTGGCGTTGGAATGGTGCAGTTGGGTATCGATGGTTCTATGCTCAATCCAAACAATCCAGAACCTAATCAACCAGTAGGGGTGCAAAGTACCATTGTGCCCGATGCCAGGGCAGGGGTTTATTTTGCAAACGACAAATACTATGCTGGTTTTTCGGTAGATAACCTGATTGCCACTTACATCAATATCGATCGTTATGCTTTTATCCCACAGCCTAAACCACATTATTACCTTACAGCCGGAGCACTGTTCCCACTTTCGGAAGATTTTCAGATCAAACCCTCATTTCTGTTAAAGGATGACCGTGGCGGCCCAACCAGTTTAGATGTAAATGCATTCTTATTGATTAAAGAATATCTGTGGGTTGGCGGTTCCTACCGGACCGGAGTAAAACTGTATGATAAAAGTTATCTGCAGCGAGACCTTACACCCCGAAACTCTGCTGTTGCAGCAATACAGATTTTTCCATCAGATAAAATCAGGATCGGTTATGGTTACGATTTCTCAATAGGTCCTTTACAGGGCTATAGTAGCGGAACGCATGAG
>NZ_JBFTRT010000948.1:0-921 GCF_056399685.1 Pedobacter sp. 01N416 | reverse complement strand
AAGGTAGGGAGGTAGAACTTGGTTTTACTTCCCTTTATTATTAAGATTATTAAGATGATAGGATTTTAAGATCAATGCGCATAATAGAATATATTTCCATCTTACATATTCCATTCACATTATCCAGCTCTATCTCTAGTATGTGATCACCTGTTCTTCCAAATGCTCAGGTAAATCCCTATAGTTATATTTCTGTCCGCGTAACTGAGGTTCGAAACCGGCAGCCTTAATAGATTGCTGGATACCATTCGCGGTAAAGCGGTGTGGTGCGCCAGCAGCCGATACTACATTTTCTTCGATCATAATCGATCCAAAATCATTTGCACCTGCATGTAAACAAAGCTGTGCGGTTGCTTTACCAACGGTTAACCAACTGGCCTGAATGTTTTTAATATTGGGCAACATAATGCGGCTCAAGGCAATCATGCGGATATATTCATCAGCTGTTACATTGTTGCTGATGCCGCGGAGTCTTTTTAATAAAGTTCCGTCATCCTGGAAAGGCCATGGAATAAAAGCCAGGAATCCGTTTGCATCAGCAGGTTTTTCGCTCTGTACCTGACGGATCCATACCAAATGTTCAAAACGCTCTTCAATGGTTTCTACGTGTCCAAACATCATTGTCGCTGATGTGGTAATATCTAATTGATGGCATGCACGCATTACATCAAGCCATTCCTGTCCACCACATTTTCCTTTTGAAATTAAACGCCTTACGCGGTCATTTAAAATTTCGGCACCTGCACCAGGAAGCGAATCCATTCCTGCTTCTTTTAACGCTTTTAACACTTCTGTATGCGTCATTCCTTCCAGCTTTGCCACGTGTGCAATTTCCGGCGGGCCCAAAGCATGTAATTTTAAATCAGGATATAATTCTTTTAGTTTTTTGAAAAGATCCGCATAAAAGGCTAAACCTAAATC
>NZ_JBFTRT010000947.1:0-928 GCF_056399685.1 Pedobacter sp. 01N416 | reverse complement strand
CATTATGATATTCAATATCTTGATGAGTTTGTTAAATTTAAGAACAACCCAAGCATATTGAACAATAAATTAGATATGCCCTCTAATTCTTATACCAGAAATGATGGAATAGAATTGTTTCAAAAAAACCTAGATAAAATAACCGCCGAGAGGTTTCTTGTTTTTTATAATGGGAATTTTTGCGGGGATATTGGTATTACCCCAAAAGAGAATGTTTATAGATTTAATGCTAGAATTGGTTACTGGGTTGCCGAACCATTTTGGGGTAAGGGAATTACAACTGAAGCTATTAAATTGATGACCGATTATGCTTTTAAAACTTTTGATATCACAAGGATAGAAGCTGGCGTTTTTGAATATAATAAGGCATCTATGAAGGTATTAGAGAAGAATGGATATGCACTAGAATGCATTCATAAAAAGTCTGTTATTAAAAATAATAACGTGTATGACGAATATATTTGGGTTAAATTTAAAGCGTAATTTTGCTTTTGTAATCTGCAGGTGTGTTTCCACTCCATTGTTTAAAGGCTTTTCTGAAAGTGCTCGGATCGGTATAACCAAGCTTATAGGCAATTTCCGAAATAGACAGTTCATTATGTTTCAACAAAGCAGCTGCAAGCTCATACTTTACCAGATCACTGAGTGTTCTATAAGTTGTATTCTCGTCTTGTAATTTTCTTTGTAAAGTTCGGGGGGTAATATTTAAAAAGACAGCTATGTTTTCTAATTGAGGGAAGTCAAATTGATAATTATTCAAAATGGCTTCCTTTACTTTTGCACTAAACCTTACTCCTTCTGCTGCTTGTCTTAACCTTTCGTGGAGCATGTTTTCGATAACAGCATTTAGTTTTGGGTTATATCCCAAAATAGGAATTTCTAAATCTGCTTTGTTAAATACAATACAATTACAGGGCTGATTAAAACC
>NZ_JBFTRT010000946.1:0-929 GCF_056399685.1 Pedobacter sp. 01N416 | reverse complement strand
ACTCTACATCTGGCTCGCACGAAAGGTATAAGTCAAAAGATCGTTTAGCTTGGGAAACCGAACACGATTGTCTCCTGAAAATGCGTGCCTGGATGCTCGATTCGGCAGTAGCAACCGAAGAGGAAATTGTATCGGTTGAAAAAGAAGCAAAGATTTTTGTACGCAATGCACAAAAAGAAGCTTGGAATGAGTTTTTGGATAGCATTAAACCCGAACAAAAACAAGTGGTTGATTTAATTGGTGGTGTAGCTAAACATCAACCGGAACTGGCTAGAATTGCTGCAATTCTGGCTTCAACTGCCGATGCACAACGCAGGGAGGTTTTCACGGCGGTGCGAAAAGCCATCCGTTTATCGGCTAGTTTTAATTCTCCCGAACGTAATGAACTGCTAGCCTGGTATAAACAGCAGGCTAAGGTTAATCACGACCGTTATAATTCTAAACTGCATACTGACGGTAAAGAAAGTCCGGATATGATTGTAGTGGTTAACGCAGCATATGATGAACAATCAAAAATGGTCGACGGTAGGGAAGTGCTTAATGCCTGCTTTAACGAAAACTTTGCCCGCGATCCGCGTTTAGTGGCTTTCGGAGAAGATTTAGGGAATATAGGTGATGTAAATCAAGGCTTTGCAGGTTTACAGGCCAAATATGGTGAGTTGAGGATTACCGATACTGGAATTAGAGAAATGACCATTATGGGGCAAGGTATTGGTTTGGCCATGAGGGGCTTAAAACCGATTGCCGAAATACAGTATCTTGATTACTTAATTTTTGCACTAAATGTACTCAGCGACGATTTAGCATCCCTATCATACCGAACCAAAGGGATTCAAAAAGCACCTGTTATTGTGCGTACCCGTGGCCATCGATTAGAAGGAATCTGGCATTCAGGTTCACCAATCAGCATGATTTTAGGTGCTTTAAGG
>NZ_JBFTRT010000945.1:0-934 GCF_056399685.1 Pedobacter sp. 01N416 | reverse complement strand
GATATGAACTGTAAGAGCGCCGTTCCAGCGAAACGGCCAGCGGTAAATAAAAATCCATAAACAACTAAATATGATGCAGCTGTTTTTTCGTCAAAACCACCGCCTTGTTGAGCCATTCTAATAAAGAAACTGGTAACACATACCTGCGCACCAACATAAAAGAACTGAGCAATAACCGCCCACTTTAAATGTTTGTGACGTAATGCACCAAAAAAACTTCCTTTAGCTTGTCCATCAATACTTTTGGTTTTGATTTCGGGAAGGTGAATAAAGTAAAATACAGCGGCTATTATTAATAAAACAATGCCAAGGGAAATGTATGGTGTTTTAACTGATGCTGCCTCTTCTAAGAAATAACTGTTTCTACCTGCCTCCGTCATGGCTGCCAATTCTTCTTTGGTGTGCGATTTACCTGAAAGGATAAACAATCCGCCAATCATTGGTGCCACCATAGCAGCCAATCCGTTGAAAGATGCAGCAAGGTTTAATCTACTCGTTGCTTTTGCAGGATCTCCCAATACAGCAGCATAAGGATTAGCAGAAGTTTCAAGCATGGTTAAACCACAGCCAATAATGAAAAGCGCAATTAAAAATGTAATGTATGATAAGTTATTGGCGGCAGGAACAAATAAAAATGCACCAAACGCAAAAGCCAACAAACCTGAGATCATCGTTGCTTTATAACCCCACTTTTTCAAAATCATTCCGGCAGGAATAGCCATTAAAAAGTAGGCAAAGAAAACAGAAGTATCAATCAATGTGGATTGTTTATTATTGAGGTTACATGCTTTCTTTAGGTGCGGAATCAGGATTGAATCGAGGTTATGTGCCATTCCCCAAAGGAAAAACAAGCTGATTACGAGTATAAAAGGCAATAGATACTTCTTTCCTGATGACGGATCGCCCTCAGTTACAATTTCTGGCTGTGTGGTTG
>NZ_JBFTRT010000944.1:0-937 GCF_056399685.1 Pedobacter sp. 01N416 | reverse complement strand
ATCTAATGCTTGTATACTTGGGTATTCGCCCGCATTATCTAATTTTTTGCCCAGGTATGTCGATAATAAAGTGTTATCACGATCTGTTTCTAAGATCAGTACATTGTTTTTTGTAGCAATTTCTATCGTTTTCTGCGCTAAGCTGTTTAAGCCGATTGCCATTGAGAGTAAAAAAAAAGTAGTTTTTCTTTTCATTATTTATTCGGGAAATTTTGGGTAGTGTATAGTGTTTTGTATCTTTTATATTTGGTTTTGTAAAATTCGAGGCCAGTTTTTAGAATAAGCAAACCAACTTGTAAGCGTTAAAATGCATTAACAATTATAAATACCATAATTGCTATCATTCAGGTTTAGGTTATTAATGCCAACTCAAAATACTATTGCTTATCAACTACAAGCTAATAAGTGCAAATTAGAATTTTCTGAAGCTAATGAATGTCCTATTTATATCAGATTATAATCTTTTTTTAACAAGAAATAACCTAGTCGCAGGAGATTATAGTGCTAAACTCAATCATTTCTAAATCTAATTGTAAAATAAACAAGGCATTATTATTGTTAAGGGGAGATCAGCATTGTTTTTAAAAAATTAGCGTAATTTTATAATCATAAAAAAATAATACAATTTTCAGCTTTAAACATTTTCAAGAAATGCATTTCCATCGTCATATTAAATTACCGCAACCCCGAATACACTCATGAACTATAAAAAATTGCAGGAAGATGTAGAAAAGCACGTTGGCGATTACTTCCATACCCATAACGATCCTCGCCTGGTTTATCATAACCTGGAACATACACAAGAAGTGGTAAATGCTGCGCAGCAAATTGCCAATCATTATCAGCTTAATGAACAGGATTTTTTCTCTGTAACCGTTGCGGCCTATTTTCACGATACGGGATATTTCGAAGATGCACTAAACCACGAAGCAAAAGG
>NZ_JBFTRT010000943.1:0-942 GCF_056399685.1 Pedobacter sp. 01N416 | reverse complement strand
GATTGGACCGGTGGTAACCTGATTGAGTCGTCAGAAAAATATGATGAATTATACGCACATAAATCTTTTGTACTGAAATATAAAGGCACAGTATACCATTTTTATTGTGCAGTTAATAAACTGGATCAGCGTGGCATTGCTGTGGCCACATCGAAAGATTTGGGTAAGAGTAAAGTGAATTTTGTAAGCGAAAGGAAGAATTAAGATGAAGAGGCTACCTGATTTTAAAGTTGTAATTTTTCTGACATTCGGTTTGTTGGCGTCCCGTCATTGCGAGGCACTGCCTGTCCCGACTTTTCGGGAATGCAATCCTAATGCGAAAGAACGGCCAACCCATAGTAGTAAGATTGCTTCGTGCCTCGCAATGACGACCAATCGATATAAGATTAGGCCGGAACCCCGCATCAGAACCAGCTTTAACAAAGATTGGAAATTCCTTTTAGGAGACGAACCAAATGCAAAATCTCCAGCATACAACGATCTTAAATGGAGAAAACTCACTTTACCGCACGATTGGAGCATTGAGGGGAAATTCGACGAGAAAAGCCCTGCAAAACCTGAAGGTGGCGGTTTACCCACAGGCATTGGCTGGTACAGAAAAGAATTTACAGCTCCTGCGAATTTTAAGGATAGATTAATCACTATCGAATTCGATGGCGTGTATAAAAATAGTGAGGTTTGGATCAACGGTCAGTATCTGGGCAAAAGGCCTTACGGCTACAGCTCTTTTTCTTACGAGATCAGCAGATTCTTAAAAGCTGGGAAAAATATCATTGCAGTTAAAGTTGATAATTCAGCACAGCCTGATTCGCGCTGGTATTCGGGTTCGGGGATTTATAGAAATGTATGGCTTACATCTGCAGCAAAAGTTTCAATCAAACGCAATGGCACTTTTGTGAAAACCTTCCTAATCAGCGGCGATAAAGGTCAAAGCAACGAAAG
>NZ_JBFTRT010000942.1:0-947 GCF_056399685.1 Pedobacter sp. 01N416 | reverse complement strand
GTTTGGCCCAGGTTCAGAAAACTTAAAGCCTTTCATTAAAAATTGTGAATTGCATAATTTCATGTTAAAGGCGGCCGAAATGCCAGAGTCATTTTTAGTTAAGGCATAAATAATTTCAAACAGCAATGCAGGTAATTTTTTAAAAAAATGAAAAATGAAAGTAAAGTGTAAAACAAGAATTCCGATTATATGTATCGCTATACTTTTGAATGTAAGTATTGTCAAAGCTCAACAAAATACAGCTAAACCTGTTTTACTTTCAAAAGGATTTTGGCTAAAAGGCGACTTACATGTGCATTCACGGCATAGCACAGAATCATCGAATAATTCGATTGAAAAGATCATTAATTTTTCTAAATCTGTTAAAATGGATTATGTGTGTATTACAGATCACGATAATCATGTAGATGGTGATGTGGAACACCATACCTGGGCAGATCCAGAATTTAAATCAGACTCGCTTCTATTGCTATATGGTGCAGAATGGACGACAACCAGAGGTCATGGAAACGTATTTTCTGATAAACCCTATCATCATAAACGCTTATTTGATGTTCGAGATGAACGTGATGTTAATATTGGTAAAGTGAAGAAGTCTCTTAATATTCACTTATCAGCAAACCATCCAAGCGGAAAAGACAATTTTGGTTTTTCTTATGATCTGGTTCAATCGATTGAAGTTTGGAATTCGTCAGTTTGGCCAAAAAATGCCAATGCAATTATGATTTGGGATGATATGCTTTCATCCGGAAGGATGATGACAGGAAGAGGAGGAAGTGATGCACATCACGGAGTACCTACAGGGGCTGAAAAACCAGGTGCAAACACCTACCAAGCTGAATATAATTATGTTGGTACGCCAACCACCTGGGTTTTTGCAAAAGAGAAAAATTTAACTGCAGTTGTAGATGCACTAACTCATGGAAAGGTTTCGGTGAGTTCAAATC
>NZ_JBFTRT010000941.1:0-951 GCF_056399685.1 Pedobacter sp. 01N416 | reverse complement strand
GTATTGCTTTATGATGTATTCAGGGTCAGGGCCAAAAGGTATTATAACAGGACCGCAAGCGCGGTGAAAAGGAAGATCGGACCACATCCCTAGATTAACTGCCAACACAGCTGGAGGCGACTGGGCAAAAATATATTGAATTTACATTGCACAGTCAAACTGATAATTATCATTTTTCTCCATGATATTTTGTCGGAAAAAATAGCTTATTACCCTATAATTTTGTTTTCGGTTTTGTTAAAGGACCTGTATGGCCATGAATGGAAGTATCTCTGGGCGGGTTCGATAAATAACCTTCTTCCCATTGTTGTCTTATCGGTCGGTCAACAGTGCGTTTTAAAGGAGGAGAACATCAATAAAAGAAGTACTGTTTTTAAACAGCTATTTGGAAGAAATACCTAGGGGTACCTGCGCAACTGTATGGACAGTTTATCGTATTGAGATATGTGGTGGTCTTCCAGATAAAAAGAATTAAGCAAATGATTGGAATTCCATTACCGGTATCCTATGGTCACAAAGTCTATACATTATATGTTATTTCATATGTGACTTCGTTGTTGCTGGAAAAGGAGATTTCGGTTGATATACTTCTTGAAGGAAAGAACCATAAACTGATCCTTGATCAGGAGCGTGTATGGAGGCAGCAGGTTGTTGAGGGATGTATGCAGATTGAGCCTGGCCTGTTAGGCCGGCTAACGCAGATCATAGAATCCCGATGGCTCGGAAAATTAAAACAATCAAGATAGATGGTGAGGGCGTTTTAGCTTATACTTAACCCAGGAGCTTGAAATGTAGATTTGGCAATAGCCTTGTATCGCTATCTGTCGGAACCAATTAAGATTAAGGCGTGAACATGATAAATAAAATTTTCGAGGACGATCAAACATTCGATTGGCTCTATCCCGAGCATTTTCAACTGATATCCAAAAAACAATGGACCCCGATAGGTAT
>NZ_JBFTRT010000940.1:0-955 GCF_056399685.1 Pedobacter sp. 01N416 | reverse complement strand
GGCACTTCCATTTCAATAGAAGTTCCATACCCTTAATTGTATGCAAGAACAAAGTATCTCTATCGCTATTGTTGATGACCACACGCTTTTCCGTTCCGGATTGGCCAGCCTATTGGAAGAATTTGACGAAATAAATGTCACGTTTGAGGCTGTGAACGGATTAGATCTACAGTCTAAAATAAACAACCACAAACACGTTCAACTGGTGCTAATGGACATTAATATGCCGGTAATGGACGGCTTTGCAGCAACTAAATGGGTTAAAACCAATCATCCGAATGTACATGTGCTTGCATTAAGTATGCTCGAAGATGAAAAAGCGATTATCGGGATGCTTAAAGCCGGTGCCGGAGGCTATATGCTTAAAGAATCAACCCCATCCGATCTGCTAACCGCAATTAAAGTAATAGTAGATAAAGGTTTTTATGTAAATGAATTGGTATCGGGCAGGCTTTTGGTGGCGCTGAAAGACAGTGATCAAAAACCGGTATTCTCTGCAAGAGAACTTACATTTTTACAATATTGCAGTACTGAACTTACTTATAAGGAAATTGCAGACCTCATGAATGTTAGTCCGCGCACAGTAGATAACTACCGGGAATCTCTTTTTGCAAAGCTGAATATTAAATCGCGCACGGGATTAGTGGTATATGGCATCAAAAACAACCTGATTACAATATAGTCCTCATTTTCGCAGGATAACCACAATCGACTGATTTACAGAAATTACGAATTCAAATTCAATACTTTTCTTAAAGTAAAACCTTAAAAGGGAACAAAAAGTCGTTCTCGTTAATTTTTCTAATAATTTATTCAATAAAATTTGGATAACTAACTAATTAGTTTTAACTTTAGTTAAGGCAAAGTAATTTGTCATCATCCTTATTATTATTAACTATTATGGAAATTAAAGATTTAACTTATTATTAACTATTATGGAAATTAAAGATTTAAC
>NZ_JBFTRT010000939.1:0-1514 GCF_056399685.1 Pedobacter sp. 01N416 | reverse complement strand
GTCTTCTATCAAAGCATTTACAGTCGACGTAATTAGAGGCAGGCTCTTTTTAGTACGTTTACTTAAATCGGTAAGCGATGATTTTTTTTTATAATAAAGTAGCTTAATAATGTCGGCCCTTAGTCGTTGTGCTTTCTTAATAGTTGCTGACATTTTTTTAATTTGGTTACATAAAAATATAAAAAAAACAAAAGAAATGCAATCTTTTTAAAAAAATTAAAAAGAAAGTTATTTTATATACATATTCACAAAAACATGATACTGGTTTTGTTTCATAATCTGTTTGGTAAGGGTTAGTTAAATTGGTTAGTTACTTTATCAGTATTATTCGATTAGTAGTTTGCAATAATAATTTGAACTATTTAATCATGGGAAAAACTGAACCCATTAATTTTATCAGGAGATGTAAATTGAATATACAGTTAGATTTTTACATGTTTTTTACTAACCACTGACATAACAAACTTATGAAAAAAAAATATAAACAATGAAGACTTTTTAATTTTTTTAAAAAGGTGATTTTGGCACAAAAAAAAAGCCTGCGTAAAGCAAGCTTTTTCAAAAAAATATCCTATAAATTAATGGATGCCCATAAACAACCTGCTCCATCTTATTTTATGCAAGAAAGATGCAGTACTATCCCAGCTCATCCAAACAAATAAAGCTTTACCTACAATATGGTCTTCTGGCACAAAACCCCAATAACGCGAATCGGCCGAATTGTGACGGTTATCACCCATCATCCAATAGTAGTCCATTTTAAAAGTATAAGTAGTGGCTACTTTATCATTAATATACCAAATGTTGGGATCGTTCGGAAAAACACCTCCCGGAACATCCCCAGCAGCATCGGGACTTAAGGTAACTGATTTCACAAAATCAAATGCTTTTAATTTACCGGCAATTTCTGGCGATGCATCTACAACGTATGTCTTATCTGCAATAGCAGGTGTTCCGCCTAAATTAAGTTTAAATTCATCAAGTATAGAATAATTAAAGTCCATGGTTTTAAACTCGATGCGATATGGCATCATACCCGTGTTTTTTAAAGGCTCATTTTTGCCATTTACATTGGCAATACCATTGCTCATCGAAATTACATCGCCCGGAATACCTATACATCTTTTAATAAAATTCTCCCGTTTATCTACCGGGCGGTCTATTATCGTAAATGTGCTTCTAACCTGCTGCCGGCCCATACTGCGTTCTAATGCGTAATAACTTTCTGCCTGGTTTTCTACAGCTACAGTGTCTCCTTCAGGAAAGTTGAATACCACAACATCGTTTCTCTTAATTTTAGATAAACCCGGTAAACGATGATATTTCCACTGCACACCATCCCAATAAGCTTTGGTAGAAGTGGTTAAAGGCATAGTATGGTGAGCAAAAKGAAAAGCAACGGGAGTCATTGGGATACGAGCACCGTAATTAACTTTACTCACAAAAAGGAAATCGCCAATAAGCAAAGATCTTTCCATCGAACCAGATGGAATGGTGTAAGCCTCAAAGCCTCA
>NZ_JBFTRT010000938.1:0-967 GCF_056399685.1 Pedobacter sp. 01N416 | reverse complement strand
CGGTTAATGTTTCGTTAAAGGTAATCTTGTTAAAGAACGGGTCGTTTACTGTTACTGCCCAGGTTCCGTAAAAAGTTTTCTCCAAACCTGGCCTGTTGTACTTATATTTTTTATCTATTATTTCTTTATGAAATGCTCTCAATCCTATACAATCTACATATACATTTGCACCGGGAGAACTATCTCCATGGTGCTCACTTAAATGGAGTTCGATGCCTCCTAATGAAATCTGCATATAAACAGGGGTATTTTCTTCAAACGTGTGTTCCCAGTCTATTTTAAAGCCCAGCCAGTTTACGTAAAACTCTACTGCTTTATCGTAATCGAAAATTCTTAAAATTGGTATGGCTTTATTGCATTTCATATTACATTGTAAAAATCTTCCCCCCTTTTTCTAAAAACTCATTTTCTACCAATTCTTCACCTGGTTCGAAAGCTTCGAATTCCTTTAGTTTTTCGTGGAAACCTGCACTGTCTTTAATAATGGCTACTCTTGCAGATCTCACAAATTCAATTAGTTCGTAAGGTTCTAAAGCTTTCACCAAAGCATCAGTTTCTTCGCGGTGACCAGTTACTGCAAAAACGGTATAATCTTTACGGATCACTACCGCACTTGCACCGTATTGTCTTAATAAACGCTCTACGGTTACTTTTTCTGCAATTTCATCTGTAGAAACTTTGTAAAGCGCCAGTTCCTGCCAGATAATTTCTTCGTTGGTGTTGAAATAAACTTTCAATACCTCAATCTGTTTTTCTATCTGACGGGCCAGCTTTCTCACTACCTCGTAACCTTCGTGGATGACGATGTTGAAGCGGTGTATTCCTTCAATTTCTGATGCGGAACTGTTTAAGCTTTCGATATTGATTTTTCTTTTCGAGAAAATAATCGCAATCCTGTTGAGTAAACCAATGCGGTTTTCGGCGTACACCGTAATGGTATATTCCTGTTTTCCTTCTAGGTCAACGG
>NZ_JBFTRT010000937.1:0-968 GCF_056399685.1 Pedobacter sp. 01N416 | reverse complement strand
GTATTGTTGGTTGACAACGGTGGTGCAATTACTGTAGGTGCTCCTGCAGTTAAAGGTGCTAAAGTTTCAGCTAAGATCGTATCTCATTTAAAAGGTGATAAAGTAATTATTTTCCACAAAAAACGTAGAAAAGGTTACAAAAAGAAAAATGGTCACCGCCAGTTTTTTACTAAGATTCAGATCTCTGACATCACTCTATAATTAATTGTTAACCCAATAATTCGCTTTTTAGCGAGTTACAAAATATAAAATCATGGCACACAAAAAAGGAGCCGGTAGTTCGAAAAACGGACGTGAATCGCATAGTAAGCGTTTAGGTATTAAAATTTTCGGTGGGCAATTAGCTATCGCTGGAAACATTTTAGTACGTCAACGTGGAACAAAACACCACCCTGATAAAGGTGTTGGTATTGGTAGAGACCACACTTTATTTGCTTTAGTTGATGGTACTGTAATTTTCAGAAAGAAACAAGATAACAAATCTTATGTTTCTATCCTTCCTATCACTGAAGCTGAAATTGAAGCAGCAGTAGCTAAAGCACCAGTTGCTAAAAAAGCGGTTGCAAAAAAAGAAGTTGTAGCTGAAGAGGTTGTTGAAGCAGCACCAGTTGCTAAAAAAGCACCTGCTAAAAAAGCAGCTAAAAAAGACGAAACTACTGAAGAAGCTGCACCTGCAGAATAATTAGTAACAAAATTATAAAGGAAAGTCCCGATGTAAATCGGGACTTTTTTTTGTTTTTATGTGGTTCACTGGTTCATTAGTCACTAGTTCATTGGTCAAATCGGTTAATTGGCGCTAAACGCCAAGCGCTCAATCCAGACTGGTTAACCGTACCAAACGCGAAGTTCGTTATTGTGAAACCGATCCTTCATCGGGTGAAATAACCATCTAGCGGCCCTTCAACTTGGCTACCATTAACATGTTTTGTAATTGTTTAAATATGAGTGGTTTAAGTCCTGTGTATTTC
>NZ_JBFTRT010000936.1:0-968 GCF_056399685.1 Pedobacter sp. 01N416 | reverse complement strand
ATGCAACCATTACCTTCAGCTTACCTAGCGATAAAGATTTATTGTATATAAAAGCTGTATACAATTTAGCCAACGGCCAACAAATGGAAGTGAAAACTTCTTATTATGGCAATAGTTTATTGGTAGAAGGATTTGGAGATACCAATGAGCATGAGGTAAAAGTATATAGTGTAAACAGAAGTGAAACCGCTTCAGAACCTGTTATCGTTAAGGTTAAACCACTGGAAAACCCAATTTGGGGTGTTTACAGAAGTTTAAAAGCTGTTGCTGATTTTGGCGGATTAAACTTTAAAGGCACTAACCCATCAAAAGCCGATCTGGCCATAGAGGTTTTGGTTTTATCGAAAGGTAAATATATACCAACATCAAAAAATATTTATACCGCCGCTATAGATATCGATCAATCCGTTAGGGGCTTAGACACTTTAAGCCAAAAATTTGCCATAACCATTAGAGATCGGTGGTTAAACTATAGCGATACGCTTTTTACTACATTAAAGCCACTTTACGAAACGGTTTTATCTAAATCGACCTATAAAGAAGTAATTTTGCCAACAGATACTCCTCAAGAATATTCAAACACGGGTGTAGCTAAAATGTGGGACGGAAACATTATCGATTGGCCTAGTGTATGCTTAACCAAAACCACAGTATTAACGCCGCAATGGGTAACTTTTGATCTGGGTAAAATTGCCACGCTTAGCCGTATTGTGGTTTGGAATTACCCCGAATACCTTAATGCTGGCCGCACCTATTATTACGGTGGCAACTTAAAAGATTTTGAAATCTGGGGTACCGATAACCCACCTGCTGACGGAAGTTTTAATAACTGGGTAATGTTGGGTAAATACAGCTCTCAAAAACCTTCTAAAAGTGCTTATGGTGTGCAAACAAGTGAAGATTACGCTTTTGCAAATGCCGGCATAAGCTACAATTTTGCTGTAGGCCTTAAAAAAGTAAGGTATATC
>NZ_JBFTRT010000935.1:0-968 GCF_056399685.1 Pedobacter sp. 01N416 | reverse complement strand
TATGGAAGAAGGTAGTTTGCGTTGCGATGCCAATATTTCTATACGGCCACAGGGCACTACCGAATTTGGAACACGTTGTGAAGTAAAAAACCTAAACTCGATGCGTAATGTACGTAGAGCGATGGATTTCGAATTTGGCCGTCAGGTAGAAGTGATTAGCAATGGGGGAAGAATTATTCAGAGCACATTGAATTTTGATGCTGATAAAGGCACTACATCACCGATGCGTACTAAAGAGGAGGCGAATGATTATCGATATTTTTCAGATCCAGATCTGCAACCCATTTATATTTCTGATGATTGGTTAGCAGAGATTAAATCTTTAATGCCGGCTTTGCCAAATGAAATTTCTCAGCAGATGGTTGCTGATTTTGGGATCAGTAAAGCTGATGCGGCTCTTTTTGCCGAAGATTTAGACCTGTTAAACTACTTTAACCAGGCACAATCAGTCGTTCACAATAAAAAAAGCTTAATTAATTGGTTAATTGGTCCGATTAGAGCTGTTTTAAATGAAAAAGGGATTACGATCTCTGATTTCAAAGTCAATCCAGCACAACTGGCAGAAGCTATCAATCTGGTTGATGATAAAAAAATCACACAGCAAATTGCCATTCAACAATTATTACCAGCTGTTGAGCTGGAAGAAAATGCAAAAGTTACCGATTTGGCACAGTCATTAAACTTACTGATCTCTGAAAACGGAGACGAATTAAGTAGTTTTATTGATGAAGTGTTAAATAAATACCCACAACAGGTAGAAGCGTACAAGAAAGGCAAAAAGGGCGTTTTAGGTTTGTTTGTTGGTGATGTAATGAAATTAGCCAAAGGAAAAGCTGATGCTAAAAAATTAAATGAATTAATACTTGAAAAACTGAAATAATGAGATTAAAACAATTAAGCCTGATTATGCTGATCGCGATTGCCTTCACTGCATGTAAACCCAAAGATAGCTTTACGATTGACGGAAC
>NZ_JBFTRT010000934.1:0-971 GCF_056399685.1 Pedobacter sp. 01N416 | reverse complement strand
TAGGTGGCCAGGTACTTACGAAATCTCAATGGGCAAGCGCATGGAAGGATTTCGTAAGTATTAGGTGGGGAAAGGCGTAATAGAATTCCAGAAGCTTCTGACTTACGAAGTTATTCATCCGCTCCTTCCCTTTCTAAACTTCGTAAGTCATCGCGTTATTTTGCGTTAACGATGGAAACGGCATCCTTTTTGGCTGTCATCCTGTCCAAAGGACTCCTGTGGAGAGTGTAGTCGAAGGACAGCCAAAAAGATACAGTGTACAGCGTGTTAAAACGCCCAAATGATCAAACTTTAATCAATAATCTAATCCATAAATCAATATAAATCTGGACTTAGCGTTTTTTATGCACTTTAAAAAGAGACTTTAGACTAAAGACTCACGACTAAGGACTTCCTTTATTTTCTCATAACTGATCTGCTCATCAGGTTCGATTAGAATACCTTTCACTCCTGCCCCATTTGCAGCTTCAACATCTCTTGGTTTATCGCCGATCATAATAGATTGTGCCGGGTCGATATCGTACATCTCAATTGCATCCAAAATCATTCCCGAAGCAGGTTTTCTACACTTGCATTCGCCACCAACAGTTGGATGATGCGGGCAATAATAAAAACCAGCAATATCGGCTCCTTGAGCAACAAAAGCATTGCGGAGCATTTGGTGCATAATGGCCAGCTCTTGTTCGGTATAACGTTTTAAGGCAATACCACCCTGGTTGGTAATTACGATTAAAAGATAACCTTCATCGAATAGTTTTTTTAATACTGGAATCTGGTAATCGAGGATTTTAAAATCTTCAACACGGCAGATGTAATCATATATTTCGTGATTGAGTACACCATCACGGTCTAGAAAAATAGCTTTATTCATTATTGAGATATGAGTATTGTGATTTGAGACGGTATCATAAATATAAATTTGTCATCCTGTCCAAAGGACTCCTACGGAGGTCCAAAGGACTCCTACGGAG
>NZ_JBFTRT010000933.1:0-975 GCF_056399685.1 Pedobacter sp. 01N416 | reverse complement strand
GCACAACTTGAAAAATTGCCTCCTGCCGCCCTGATTACAAAGCGGACGATATAGGGTTTTACAATCGGGCTGGCTGTCATGTCGATCGTTTTTACCGCATTGGTCTGGGCCCAGCTAATATTGCTCAGCTTGCTTACAAAAACCGAAGGTGCATCRGCAGAAGCATAATAAACATCTACAGTGGTCCAGATACCATTTGTACTCGACTGCCTTGGTGTATAATCAACTTTATTAATGCTTTTYACACCAACAAAATAAAAATCAACCGTATCCGGCATGGCGTTTAAAGACCAGCTAGAGTGGTACATGGTTGTTAAATTGCCATCGAAGGCTTTCGTAATTTCACTACCACTTTGGGACGGCCGCTTTGAAGCGGCTGCGGTGATGGTGACCGGGTTTTGGGCRTTCGCAAYTGCACAGAGCAATAGCATGGCCAGAAAAGAAAGTAATCGTTTTTTCATTTGGTCAGGGTTTAAATTAAATAATATTGGTTTTAGTTTTGTTTAAGCCATCTCCTCCTATTCTGCCCTATATTTTCACCAGTAATGTCTGGCTACGATCTGCTTGTTATTGCTGTTATTTTCCCTTCCTCGGGAGAAAATTTACGGCAAGGCCAAACCGAATCGTATTGGCGAGCGGATTGCTTCTTTCTGCGGTAGCCAGGTAAGACATATCAATGCTGTAGATCTGATACCTAAAGCCTGCACCGAGGGTAAAATAACTGCCATCACCTTTCTGCGCATCCTGGTAGTTATAGCCCGCACGGAATACCAACCTATCTTTAAATAACAGTTCGAGCCCGGTTGATAAACCTATTTCCCTTACTTCTTCACTAAAGCCTCCAGGTGCATCATTAAATGACCCAAAGATCCCTGCAGGAACAGACCGATCCGGGTTCTTTCCACTGATAATCTCTCCATCAGGTGAATAAATAGGCTGGGTAGGTATAAGCAGTTTATTCAGATCCAAGGCCAG
>NZ_JBFTRT010000932.1:0-976 GCF_056399685.1 Pedobacter sp. 01N416 | reverse complement strand
CATACATGTCGCGGTTAGCTAACAAAGCTTTCAGCAACAGTAACTTTGAAGATGTAGCCTATTTCGAACCTTTTTACCTGAAAGATTTTGTCGTTACGCAATCTAAAAAACAACAAGCACAGGGCTAAGTCGGTTATCTTCTTTTAAAGATCGAAAACAAACTTTTAAAGAAACTCCCGCCTTCATTATCATTTATGCCAGGTATTACATCGGCAAACTGAGGATGGTTAACCACGTTGCCGAATTTAATGCCTACACCCATATAAAAAGAAGCACCATTCGGACCGCTGCCTATAGTAGCATCATTTTTAATTAGTCCATAAGTTTGGAAACTGGTAGCTACTAAATTATCGGTACCCATAAACAACTCGAAATTTGGAGTCTGGTATTTTGCTTGCAGTCCAACCATAAAAACACCATTCAAGTTGTACAAGGGAGTAATACTTCCCGAAAAATCATTAGCAATAAAAGTGTTTACAAAAGCAATATCTCCGCCTTTGTAAAACAGGTTTTTCGAAACGGCCAGGCCTGGTTTGTAAAATCCATAGCGTTTAGACAGGTAAATGTCTAGTTTAGCATTGGTAGGTGCTAAAAACTTTTTGCTCTGCTCCGAAAGCAGGAAAATGTCCTTTATTTCCTGGTTGGTATTAGATTGGTCCTCTAAATTTTCAATTATTTTAGATTGATCTATCGTAGTGCGCTGTGTGTTGCTCCGCCACCAGATAAAACCTAAGTCTTTGATGTTGGCCATCAAAAACAGACCTTTTTTAGTGGTATAATTCGTTCCAAAACTTAATGATAAGCCAGGATTTTTAAAGTTGGGAAAGAAGTTTTTCTTGTTTACCTCGTCAAAATCAGAAAAATTGCTCGAGTAGGTACCATTCAGCCCGATCAATAATGCAGAAGCACTCGGATCGATGTATAAATAAGAATCAGCTATATCGAGTTTGTTGTATAAAATTCCGCTCAATAAACT
>NZ_JBFTRT010000931.1:0-1006 GCF_056399685.1 Pedobacter sp. 01N416 | reverse complement strand
AGGGACAACATTGGAGGTATTTTATCTATTATCTGACCACTATTTTTATCTGTGAAGTAATTGGGAAATGGGGAGGAGAATATATCAGCTTTTCAAAAACTAAATATTATAACTATATCGTTATCCCTTTCCAGTTTATCTTTTTTTACTGGCTTTATGCCGTAAAATCATTTAAGGATAAAAGACTATTTTGGATACTCTCTTTGTTGTACATAATTTCATTTATACTCAGCAGATTATTCTTTAAGGAAAGTAAAGTATATTTTTCCTTTAGCTATACTTTTGGATGTTTACTCTTAATGTTTTTGGTTATCAAAGAATATTATAATCAGGTAAACTCAATCAACATTCTCAACTTTCAAGAAAATAGAATGTTTTATATTAATTTAGGCGTAACCTTATTCTATATCGGTACATTACCTTTTCTTACGTTTTATTCGTTATTGCGGGCTTATATCCAGATCTGGAATATTTATTTCGATTATTTTCTGATATCAGGGATTGTAATGTATGTATTATTCTCAATTTCATTTATATGGGGAAAACAGAGCTCTTAATTACCATCATCCTTTTTAACCTGTTTTTCGTGCTCTTTGTAGTCGCCATTATGGTCTATATTAAAAAATATAAAGAACGGAAAAGGGAATATCTGAATGAAATTAAAATCACCAACGAAATACACCAGAAGGAACTTTTAACTACCCAGTTAGAAATTCAACAGGCCACCATGCAGCAGATTGGCCGCGAATTACACGATAATATCGGGCAGAAATTAACATTGGTGAGCCTTTATACCCAGCAACTGGTGCACGAAAACAAAGTGCCTCAGGCAAGTAAAAGAATTGAGCAGATTTATCAGATCATTAATTCATCGTTGCAAGACTTGAGGAGTTTGTCGAAAAACTTAACGAACGATAATATAAGTGAAAATGAAATTGTAACTTTAATACAGGAAGAAGTGAACAACCTCAATGCTTTGAAAAAATGTAAGGTAACCTTTCAATAC
>NZ_JBFTRT010000930.1:0-1008 GCF_056399685.1 Pedobacter sp. 01N416 | reverse complement strand
GAAGTTATCGGTGTTTTGGATTTGGGCGGATGTGGCTAAAGAAATGGAGAAAAGCAGCATTAATGCTAAACTTATCTTTCTTCCAATCGATCGATCGTCACCCTGAACTTGTTTCAGGGTCTTAATAGCAAGGCGGCTTAACATGAAAGATGCTGAAATAAATTCAGCATGACGAGCGCAAAATCCATGACAAATAAATAGTTCATCAGCCGAAGCAATCTTTCTTGACAGGATAGATTGCCACGTCGTGCCTCCTCGCAATGACGATCGCAACAACCTCGAAATGACGTATCTCATTGAATCTATCATCTTAACCCTCCTCATTTTTAGTTTCAGTAATTACCGGAGCCGTATAACCTTTCAGTTTCGGCCAGATCCCATTTTTGATTTTCTTTAATTTTAGCTTCGAAGGATCAACCACAACGTGTTTAATTTTCTCTCTTCTCCAGGTATAAATGAAATGTAACATGCCATCAGCAGTTTGAATCACCGCAGGATAAGAATACTGGCTGATGGGCGAATCTTCCAGAATCAATGCGGCCGACCATTTTTTTCCGTCTTTTGAAACCGAAACATTTAATGGAGTACGTGGCCCTTTGGCTAAATCGCCCGGAGGCAAAACATGGTTGTAAACCAATACGTGGCGGCCATCTTTCATGGTTACGGCGTCTGTACCGGAGTTGTTATTGGGTAATGATGTTTTGGTTAATACCGACCAGGTTTCGCCGTTATCTTCAGACCAGGATTCTACAATGGCTCGATTTGCTGTTCTGGCCAATAGCTGCAATTTTCCATTTCCATGTTGTAAAATGCTCGGTTGAATGGCTTTGATTCCATTTTCGGGCAATGGGCCTACGGTTCTCCAGGTTTTACCATTATCCTTGGTTACCTCGAAGTGAATTTTCCAACCGTCGCCTTCTTTACTCGATGGTGCAAAGAGATTCCCGTTGCTTAATAAAACGGGTTTGTTTTTTACAGGGCCAATATAACCATCGGGCAATTTTGTAG
>NZ_JBFTRT010000929.1:0-1478 GCF_056399685.1 Pedobacter sp. 01N416 | reverse complement strand
GTGTTACACGTTTATCCTGTAATTGATAATCTTCAAAAAATGTTGATTTGAAATACATAGTTTTTAATTTATAGCGATACAATCGCTTATCTCGTGCATCCTCGTAACAAACGAGGACGATATATCATTTTAATTGTTAGCCCTTCAACCAACCTTTATTGCACCTTAAATTTTACATTGGCATTTCCATCCAATAAAGCCTAAGTAGTACGCCTACGTTCTACTTCAACCCGGCCTAATAAATTTTTCGGATTGCAGTCCCTAGCCTAAGCAGAAACTTTAAAAGAAAAATTTTAAGCCGGGAGTTTTGTTTTTTCATGGGCTTTTATGTTTTCAACTGCATTCAAGCTAGCTCTGCTGGTCTTTTGCGATCAAAAGAAAAGAGCCCGTCTGGCCAAGACATAGTGAATCAGATTGCTTCGGTTCGCTTATTCCCTGTCTCACAATAACGTACAATACAGTATTCAAAAACATCAGGTACGCCATGCGGGTAATCCATCAATAAGCCAATTTTAGCCACAATGGCGCCTTTGGTTCCTTCCCATTTAATATAACTTTCCTGATGATTTGGACCGAAATCGTGGTCGTGGTTGGTGTTGATTACCGCATGCATCGTATCTCCATAATCGAATAAGATCGTAGAACGAGATGATGACAAACTTTTCGCCGGATGTTTTAAGGTTTTTGCTAAAATACTCTCAGGATTACCCAAAAATGACCGGATCAAATCAATATAATGAATGCTGTGGTATTGAATTTCTAACCTAGGGTGGATAATTACATGCGGAAAAATCTCCCACGGCGTTTTAATCGTTACGCGAACTTCCATATCATATAATTCGCCGATTAAACCTTTATCGATGATGTATTTTGCCGCACTTACAAATGGCGCAAAACGTAATTGAAAGTTTATAGCCGCTTTTAAATTCTTGGTTCTGCAGAGTTCGAGAATTTCTTTTGCCTGTGTAAAATCATCGCCCATGGGTTTTTGAATTAACACCGCACTTCCATCGGGCAACTGCTTTAATGTTTCGATGTATTGCTCAGGCATGATCGTTAAATCGTAAACTGTATTTGCTGGAGCAAGTTTAACCGCCTCATCAACAGAGTCATAAACGTTTGGAATACCAAAAACATCAGCTAATTTTTGTGCCCGTTCTTTCGTCCGGTTTACAATACCATGCACTTCAAAACCAGCAATTTTATAGGCTGGAAGATGCGCATCTGCCACTATTCCCCCTGCCCCAATAATAATGATAGGCTGTTTGGTATCTGGTAGTTGGGGTTTATATTTGATGTCAATACTCATTTGTCAATTTCGTTAATCTGGTTCTGTGCAAGCTGGATGAGCGCTTCAGTTGCGGCATCGGTATTGATGGCCTGTAAAACCATTTGGTCGATGATGGCGGCAATAGCAGCCCAATTTTGTTTCTGTGGCAACATATTGGCCACCTCGTGTAATTGTTCCAGTTTATGGT
>NZ_JBFTRT010000928.1:0-1028 GCF_056399685.1 Pedobacter sp. 01N416 | reverse complement strand
TAACAGCGCTGGAAACAACAATAATATGGTCAATGCTTTTTTCATTTTTTTCTTGATCTTTTTTAAAAAAATTAATTATTCTTTGTAATCAATCCATACTTTCATTTTACTTTCCGCCCTGTTATCCCAAGAATAATAAKGAATAAATTTTATGACATTTTTTGGATCCGCTACTGTTTTTATTTCCATAATTCCTCCCAATAAACCAGGATTGAAAGTGGTTTCAAACTTTGTGTTTTTAGAAATAATTTCGAGGTCAAAATTAGATTTGTTGTCTACCTCTTCCATGCAATACACCAAAGGCCCTCTTTGTATAGCTCTTTTTCCAATATCAGCCTTTACAAGATCGTCTGCTTTAACCACTTCAACTGGCATATCCATAGAAATTTTAATTTCATCCCCTTTTCTCCATTCTTTTTTCAATACTGCATATCCATTTTCCACTATTGGGTTATTAATTTTTTTTCCATTTAATGAAAGGGAATATTTTTTGCACCAAGCTGGAATTCGAAATCTAATTTCTTTTTCTAAAGGAAAGGTTAAAGATTTAACTATGAGTTTTACATCTCCATTCCAAGGATAATTGGTCTCTTCTTGTAACTCCAAATTGTTTTTTCCAATGGAAATATTCACCGTACTGCCTATATACAGGTTTACCCAGATCGCATTGTCCGATTGTCCATAAATATAATTACCAATAGAAGGCATAAAACGTGAGATCTGGCTTGGACAACAAGCCGTCCCATACCAGGCTTTTCTGTGATGATCTCCTTTGGATTCTAATGGGTTCACGTAGAAAAATTCAGTCCCGCTAAGAGAAACTCCAGACAAAACAGCGTTATACATCGATCGTTCTAAAACATCTATATATTTAGAATCGCCAGATGATTGGTTCATTCGTGAATTCCAATAACACATACCCACAGAAGCGCAAGTTTCACAATATGCAGTTTGATTAGGCAAATCATAATCTTCTGTAAATCCTTCATTTTCCCGTGAAGAACCAACACCTCCAGTAACATACATAT
>NZ_JBFTRT010000927.1:0-1043 GCF_056399685.1 Pedobacter sp. 01N416 | reverse complement strand
GCTATAGGATGGCCAATAAGCTGAGAGCCAGCATCCAGACTTCCGTAAGTGATATTGATCACATTACCATTACCGCCATTGCCACCATTAGCTCCGTTTCCTCCGGCTCCACCGTTACCGCCGTTACCGCCGTTATAGCCACCACGGGAATAAGCTCCTGAACTGGAGCCATTACCACCATTGCCACCATTACCGCCGCTTCCACCATTACCACCGCTTCCGCCATCGCCACCATTGCCGCCTCCGCCTACAACAGAGAAAGTACCGGTAACTTTACCAATGTACATGGTAGTAGCGGGAGAATCGCCGCCGTTGCCGCCAACACTGGCATTACCACCATTACCAGCAATGGCACCACTAGTACCATTGGAACCGTCGTTACATCCGGAAGCCCAGTTGCAACTTGCGTTCTGACCAGCAACGCCATTCTGGCCGCTTCCGCCTGGCTGGCCATTTGTGCCCGCTGTACCTGGTGCACCAAGAATGTTGATGTCGCCGGTGGCTTGTTGCGCAGCTAATACTTTCGCAGCATTAGTAGTTGATTTGATTAGGACAGCAATAGAAATTTTACCTGTTGTCTGGACAAAAATTTGTCCGCCAGGTAAAACGGTTACTGTTCCGAACTGATTGTTAGTGTCCGTGATGTACAGCGGATTTGACGGACTTACTGTCACGTCTAATGGGGTAGAATTTGATGAGGTTGACATAGAAGGTTTTTTAGAGGGTTAAAAATTTAGTAGAAAAGAATTGTAAGATAATATCCAAACAAATTGTAATATTAATGTATAATCTAATGTAATACTATAGTTATTTTGTTGTATAAAATTAATATATTTATATTTTAATTTCCTAATATTTAATTGTTTTTTTTTAAAATTAATGCTGATGATTTCGATGATAATTAGTAAAAACAGCCCATTGAACGAATCTTGGCAGTATTTCTATGAAAAATAATTATCGAAGTTTTCTTTCCATCGCGTCTTTTGTGGATAGATTTTGTTAAACTACACGCTCTTTGCTTTGAGCGTTAGCTCTTGCTAACC
>NZ_JBFTRT010000926.1:0-1048 GCF_056399685.1 Pedobacter sp. 01N416 | reverse complement strand
CTTCTGCACGATCAAAAGCAGCAGCACCCAGGCAGCCATTATCGTGATGCACACAACCGCCGTTTATCTTCACTGTTTTACCATTCAATTGAAACCCATTTTCGACAGTAAATTTTAGGGAACGGATACCAAAATTGGTTTTTGTATCGTCCAGCACTTTTTTATCTTTTACTACCTGAACCTGAGCCTCGTATAGATGCGGTGTTTCTGGTGTCCAAATCATCGGGCTAGACATTTGTATGGTTTGAGTGATTTCCTTTTCGCTATTGGCAGGAAGCTCGACCTTCATCTGGCTGTTACCAGTACTTTTTAATTTTTTATTCCAAAGAAGTGTTTGTATAACCACACTTTGGGCAGATGCTGTTTCATTTTTAACCTTGGTTTTTACCAATACAGTTGCTTTTTTTGAAGATACATCAGGAGTTGAAATGTCAACACCCCAATGTGCAACATGTACAGGATCAGTAACCATCATCCAAACATGGCGATAGATTCCCGAACCACTGTACCAGCGACTATTCATCTGTTGTGAATTATCAACACGTACAGCAATAACATTCTCTTTTCCAAAATTCAGATAAGGTGTAAGGTCATAACTGAACGAGGTGTAACCATAAGGATATACACCCAGCGATTTTCCGTTGATAAAAACTTCGGAATTCATATAAATACCTTCAAAATAAATAGCTGTTTTTTTTGCCTTCCAGCTATCAGGCACCTGAAAGGTTTTTCGATACCAGCCCATCCCTGACGGAAAAAATCCGCCACCTCCGCCTGTAGCATTTTTAGGATGAGTTTTTCCTTCGATACTCCAATCGTGCGGTAAATCAAGTTTACGCCAACCCGAATCATTGAAACCATTTGCTTTAGCTTCTGGCGTATCACCTAAAAAGAATTTCCAGTCATCATCAAATACCTGTTTTCTTTCTATGCCATTTTGTGCATATCCTGAAAAAAAGCTTATCAATAGCATAAATGCGAATACTATTTGTTTTGCAAAATATTGTCTTTTGTATAAATTGAAGCTTTTCACTTTGTTGTGTTATAT
>NZ_JBFTRT010000925.1:0-1054 GCF_056399685.1 Pedobacter sp. 01N416 | reverse complement strand
ATCTATAATACTCGCATGAATCAATTCGTCAGTGATAATCGTATCGCCACGCTGCGGGATGCTCGATAATAGCCCTACATTGGCATCATAACCGGAATTAAAGATCAATCCACTTTCAGCCAGGTGAAAATCGGCAATAAACTGTTCGGTTTCTTCAATAAATGCGGTATTTCCGCTTAACAGTCGCGAACCACCAGCTCCGTTCAGGTAATTAGGGAGTGTGGCTATGGTATCGTCGATCAGTTTTTTTAATTCACTAGATCTAGCAAAACCTAAATAATCATTAGAACAAAAATCAAAAGGAGGAATGTTCGTCGATAAATTCCTGATCGAAAGGTTATCTTTTCGTTCCTGAAGTTTGCCGTTAAGAAACTGTTCAATTTTGCTCATCGGTCAAAAGTAAAAAAAGCGCCCCGAATAATCGGAACGCTTTCAAAAATATAATTAATTAATGTTTGAGCTATTTATCCTTGTGCAGGAGGATTAGAAACTACAGGTGCTTTGTCTTTTTTACCTCTTCCACCCATTCCTTTTCTCATTTTCTCACCCTTTTCTTTGGCTTCGGCGCGGAAAGCATCCATTTTGGTTTTTTGTTCAGCAGTTAAAATGTCATCTATTTTAGCTTTTTGCTCATCAATAGCGGCTTTGCGTTCTTTCATTTTGCCTTTCATATCGCCTTGATCAGCAGATCTCCAAGCCTCCATTTTCTTTGCGTTTTCCAATTCAATGGCGTAAATTTTGGTCTTTTGATCAGCGGTTAAGCTTAGCTGTTTCTCTAATCTGGCGGTAACCTTTTCTGCTCTTTGCTCGGCAGTCATTTTAGGCATTGCCCGTCTTACTCTCTTTGTAGTGTCTTGAGCAAATGCAGCGGTTAATCCCATTACTGCAATTGCTATTGTTAAAATTGCTTTTTTCATGTTCTGTTTTTTATGTGTTTGTTAAATGAATAGATACATAAAAACGCAAACGGTTTAATCGGGCCTTGTTAAAAAAAGTTAATTTTTATTTAATTGAGAGATTGACTTCTGCATTTGCGCCATCATCTGAGTCAAAG
>NZ_JBFTRT010000924.1:0-1060 GCF_056399685.1 Pedobacter sp. 01N416 | reverse complement strand
CAATCGGAGACTGGGAAAGGTGAAGAATTAGTAGGCGGTAATTATTTTTTATTTCAAGAATTTTCATGTTAAAACCATTATATTTATTTCAAATTTTAACGTTCTCATGAATTTCAATTTTTCTCGGGTTATGATCCCGATATTTACAATATGTTTTTTCTTTCAGTCTTGCCGGAAAGAAAGAGTTGAATCAAACCCCCAATTTATTGGTATTGAACAGTCGCAAATTCAATCCTTTTTTGACCATTACAAAAAACAGAATGTTTACTTTGCTGGGGAAGGACAATCTTATCAACTTGATTGGAGTAATGCAGTAATAAAGAAGTCCGGTGGAGAGGAGTTTTTGCAATTTAAAGTAACAGATGATGTGGATATAGTTTTTGCAAATGTCAATGACAAGCTTAGTTGTTACTACAACAAACACCAAGCTCTTATCGATAGTCAAAGTGGCAAGACTATTGACTTTGTGATATCTGTCAATCTCGAAGATGGTAAAGAGTATATTGCAGCATATTTTAAACATAGACGCATGGTATTTTTACCTATTAATTTTTTCTTAAAAAAAATGACCTCGTCGATTATTGAAAATGGGAAGCGATCCTTGCAAAAAGAAACAAGTCATGAATCAACACTAAAAAATCAATTGCTTATGACGAGCTTTTGGCAACACGTACGTTGTTGGATCACATTTTCTGTTTGGAAGGAAAATGGTGAAGACGGACCAGGTTGTTATGGACTAGATTTACAGCAGGTATGGGACACTATAAAAGCCTTTGTAGTATCTGATGATTATAATTCCTACATTGCTCCCCCTGATTTTGGCTCAATTCAAAATCTTTTAAGTTGGGGAAATTCAACTGGTCTAGCCGATTATAGCGTTACATATTATTCACAATATTATGGTTACCAAACTCCAGATGGAAATGGCACGGTCGATCCTAACAATACGACAACTATCGGCGAAATAGGGGGAATAGTTGTTCCTCCTGATGTAAACCTTCTCATCGATTTAGTTAAGTTAGCTCCATCTGCTCAGGATTTCTTTTTGAACAAACCATTT
>NZ_JBFTRT010000923.1:0-1061 GCF_056399685.1 Pedobacter sp. 01N416 | reverse complement strand
AAGTGATGCAGGATGGTGATAATTTAAAAATTACTTCAACCAGTACCGAAAAAGCAAAACTAACTGTTTATGTAAACGATTTTTACAGAATAGAAGCATCAGAAAATGCAATTGTTAAAACTGAAGGAAAACTAAAAACTAAATATCTTCAGATCTTTTTAAAAGGAAATGCACATGCCGAAATCAATACCAGCTCAGAAGGTTTGTACACTGTAATTGCCGATAATGCAGATTTAAAATTAAGTGGTTCAACTGATCAACATACTTTGGTTATGGGTAAATCACAAAAATTAACCATCGATAGATTTGCTGCTTTAAAAACGAACATCAGCTCTGTAGAAACTTTTGCAATTGAAAAAGAAATTGCTGCAATCAAATAATAAAAACGCACAAATGAAATAAGGCTTTCTGATCTGATCAGAAAGCCTTTTGTTTTAAACATAATATAGTACAAACTTCTAAGGAGGCTGTATCATAAATATAGCTTGTCATCCTGAGCCTGTCGAAGGACCTGTTTAAATACTTCGCAAGACGTTTCGAAAGCTCAACGTGACAAGTTCGAGTGGAATCAAAATTTATGATACAGCCTTTAACTTGTAGCGTCACTGATCTGTAGTTTTAGTGTTGTAGCACTTTCGCGATTTCCTTCTCGATGGATTTGATCTCTTTAGGTTTAAGTTTTTTAGCAGCATCTGTTTTACCTGCTACTTTACTTTCCAGATATTTTACGCCTACCCTTAAAGCTTTTAACCCGGAAACACCTTGAAGTTCATCTAATTCAAGTTGCTCTAAATCGTCGTTTAAATAGCCTTGAACCTGCATATATTTAATGTACTCCATATATTCTTTGGCTTCTTCAGGATTGAAATAAACCATTGCGATTTTATGGGGCTGTGTTAAACGTTCGGTTGTACCTTTAACCAATACTTTATCAATACGTTTTTTAACTACTTCGTAACGGATGTTGTAAGCACCTTCTACATCAAAACGGCGTTCATCGTTCCTAAAGCTAATATCAATTGCATTTGAGTGGATAAAGATCAGCTGTGTGGTTTCTAATG